>JAMWDF010000031.1 GCA_023818865.1 Candidatus Omnitrophota bacterium | reverse complement strand
GTACGCTCAAATTGCAGCAGTTGTCCTGGGAAAATTCCTAACCGGAGAAATTGAGAAGGATGTCATAGAAAAATTAACGGCTGAGGCCTACAACTTTGAAGTTCCCATCGAACAACTGGAGAACGGACTCTATCTGATGAGATTAGACCAGGGACCAACGGCTTCTTTCAAAGATTTTGCTGCCAGAATAATGGCTAGAATGATGGCTTATTTTGGACAGCGGGCAGGGCGAAAACTAACTGTTTTAGTGGCTACCTCCGGGGATACGGGGGGGGCAATCGCTCACGCCTTCGCTGGTCTGAAGGATATATCAGTCGTGGTGCTTTTTCCGGAGATAGAGGTTACAGAACGACAAAGACGACAGATGACTACCTTGGGAGGAAATGTTCTGGCGGTGGCGGTAAAAGGAAAGTTTGATGACTGTCAGGCTATGGTGAAAAGAGCTTTCAATGATTCTTCCCTGACAAACATGAACCTGACCTCCGCCAATTCTATCAATTTTGGCCGGCTTTTGCCTCAAGCGGTCTATTACTGTTATGCCTGGTCCAAGGTTGGGGGTAACGGGTTAGCGTTTTCAGTTCCCAGTGGGAATTTTGGGAATCTTTGCGGAGGAATTCTAGCTAGGAAGATGGGGTTGCCAGTGCGGAAATTTGTTGTGGCGGTGAACGAAAATGACGAATTTCCGAGGTTTTTAGCCACTGGCCTGTATCAGCCAGTTGTGCCTTCCCGGAAATGCTCGTCTAACGCGATGAATGTTGGCCATCCCAGTAATCTAGCCAGGTTGGTAGACTGGTACGGTGGTTGGTTGACAGACGAGCGAGATGCTACCGGGAAAGTGATCCGTTTGGGGGTGATAAAAGAGTTACCAGACATGGAAAAAATGCGGCAGGACTTGGTTTCTTTCTCCATTAACGAAGAGGAGGTTAATGAGACGATCAGGTCGGTCTATCAAAGATATGGAGTGATTCTGGAGCCTCATGGGGCTGTTGGTTTTCGGGCGGCAAAGAAGGCGGACTTGGCTGGTCCGGTGGTAGTGCTGGAGACGGCCCATCCAGCAAAATTTCCTGAAAAGATAAGAGAATTGTTAGGGGTTGAACCAGACTTGCCGCCATCATTATCAAACCTGGATAAGTTTAAAGAGTCCTACGAAACAATTCCCAATGAATATTCTTGTTTGGTACAGTTACTGAAAAACCGCATTTCTTCTTAAATGAAATATCTAGTTCTCATCCCTGATGGGGCCGCCGATTACCCAGTAACGCAACTTGGCGGCAAAACACCCTTAGAGGTGGCCAGAAAACCCGGAATGGATTATTTAGCCAGGCATGGCCGGGGTGGACTTTTTGAAACTATCCCGCCAGGTTTTACCGCTGGTTCAGCGGAGGCCAATCTGTCCATTTTAGGATATGACCCAAGAAAATACTTCCGGGGCCGGGGCGTTTTGGAAGCCGCGGCCCTGGGTATTAAGTTAGGAGTGAAAGATGTAGCGCTAAGATGCAATACACTTTATCTGCAGGACGGACGCATAGGAAGCCATTCCGCCGGTCATATCAGTTCAGCAGAGTCAGCGCTGCTGATTGAGTCTCTCAATGAAAAACTCGGAAGACAGGATATAGTTTTTTATCCAGGTATTACCTACCGCCATATTCTGGTTCTGAAAGAATCCTGGTCAGACCAAATCTTCTGTTTTCCGCCTCATGACTATGTTGGGCAACCGATAGAAGAGCTGATGGTCAAACCGGCTTCACCTTCAGGAAACGCCACGGCTGAGTTACTAAACTTGTTGATCAAGAAATCATGGCCTTTGTTGAAAGAGCATCCGGTAAACCTAAAGAGAATTAAGGAGGGCCAGCTGCCAGCAAATTCCATCTGGCCCTGGTCCCCAGGGCGAAAACCGGAGATGGAAAGCTTTTTTAGCCGATTTGGAATAAAAGGGGCAGTGGTGGCTGCTGTGGATTTAGTTAAAGGGCTGGGAGTTTACTGCGGTTTTCGGGTAATCTCGGTAGCCGGGGCAACCGGAGGGTATGACACCTCATATGAAGCTAAAGCCCAGGCGTGTCTAAATGCTTTAAACGACCATGATTTGGTTTATGTTCATGTAGAAGCACCAGATGAAGCTGGCCATGAGGGAAACGCAGACTTGAAGGTCCGCTGCTTGGAAGATTTTGACCGGCGGCTGGTTCAACCAGTGTTAGCCGGCATAGAGAATAAGGAAATAGCCGTCGCTTTGTTGCCTGACCATTTTACTCCGGTGAGTGTTCGGGGACATACTCCAGAACCGGTTCCCTTTGTGCTCTTTTCTCCCAAAATTAAGCCAGATGGATTGCTGAGATTTGATGAAAACTCCTGCCGATCCGGCAGTTATGGTTTACTCAAGGGAGAGCAATTCATCCGCACTTTCCTTGGCCAGATATAACCTTCTTTGATGAAATTTTGGCCAAGGCTAAAAGCAGTGGAGCCGCTTTATTCCTTTTGGTCTATTTTTTTCAGCGATTTCAGTTTTTCTCTTCTTAATTCCTGAAATTTTTGCCATTGCTCAGGAGTTAATACTTCTTTAAAGACCAAGCCTTGTTGGAGGCGAAAACTGCGGATTTTTTCTTTCTTTTCTTGATCCGTCAGCGATGGATCCTGAAGAATGTCTTTCAGTTCATCCCTTTGTTTCTGAAGAATGGTTTTGACCTTCTCTTCTTGTTCTGGTGTCAGACCAAGCTGACCAAATAACTCAGTTAAGCGCTCTTGCTTCGCAGTCCTCTTGAAAGAAGGTTGCATTTCTTTCCATTTCTCCAGTTGATCTGGAGATAGAATCTGGGCGAGCTCTTCCTTCAATGATTCTCTTAAAACCTTCATTTTCTCCTGCTTTTCCGCAGCCGTTAGGGAACTATCTCCGGCTATTGCCTGAAATTGTTCCTTATTTTTCTGAAGAAGCAAATGGAGTTGTTCTTTCTGGGCCTCAGTCAGACCCAATGCCTGGAGGCGGTTCTGAGAGAAATTGCCTGGTTTTCTGTCTTGCCCCTTAAGTTTTTCCGGCGCACCTTCAACTATCCCCCAGAAGATAACTGGAGCCAGAACGCTCATCATCCATCCCCATCTTTTCATGTTTTCCTCCTTTTCTCTTTAATTCTCTGGTTTTCTATTCTTTCTTTCCTGATACCGCCAGAACCGACCTTCCGCTGGTTGTTCGCCAATCTTTGCTTTTAGAGCATGGACCATTTCTCGGGCTAACCGTTCTTCGATCAAGTAAAATCTAGCCCGTTGCTCCGGGGTGAGAATAATTTTCATTTCTTCCCTGATGCGTTTCATCCTTTCCTGGGTTTCCTCCTGGAGCCGGTCAATCTCCTCCAGTTTGGCGATAATCTGACGTTCAGGAGTATTCTTGTCCTGAAGAAGAGATTCTAACTGGGTCAGTATCTCTTTCTTACGTTCCCGTTGCTGGCGAATAATATTGCGGCTTTCCTGGTACTTGCTAAGGAAACTGGCTAGTTGCTGTTCGGAAAGATGCATTTCTTCCGTCAGCCTTCTGGTAACGACAGAGTCAAACATCTTCTCGGCTTTTTCTTTCTCAGCTGCTTGCTGACTGAAGACAAACTGGCTGTTTATAACCAGAACAAAAACCAGTAGGTTATATTTCTTTTTCATAGCCAGTCACCTCCCTCTGGAAACGGCGGCAGATGGTCTGGTTGCTTGCTGGTAGCAAAATTCTTTAATATATCTTCAGCCGTTAGTACCTCACTGGCTACCTCTCCTAAACCGAACCGGTGAATACTTTCTTCAATAAGAGTTTCTGGATTCAAACAGGCGAAAGCCGTTCCGGCTGGGCCTATCCCTGGAGAATGAAAAAATCCTGAGAGTAGATGAATGCCTACCAATAACATAAGGATACCGGTTAGCGAGGCTAGTTTTCTCCCAGGGTTCTTTCTCTTTTTTGTTTCCACTCGGTTCCAAAAAGTGGAAATAAAATTAGCCGGTGCCGGTAATTTCTCAACTGATTCCAAATACTCCCATACTTTCTGATCAGTCATGGGTGTCTCCTTCAATAGTTGAAACACGTCTGACTGGAAGAAAGTAGCGGTACTCCAGCTGGCCCTCTGAGCTCACCAGGGGAGTGAGCGTCTTTTTCAGGGTTTCCTTCGCGCGATAAATTAGAGATTTCACCGCCGGCACAGAGGTTTTCATCACCGAAGCTATTTCTTCATAAGACAATCCTTCGTACTTTGCGAGAATAATGGCGGTTCTTTGGGCGAAAGGAAGTTTGTTGAGAGCTTGCTGGACAAGCTGTCTTAATTGTTGTCTATTCTCTTGCTCACTTTCCTCCGTTTTCAATTGGAAGTTTAACAACAAGGGAAAGGGTTGCTGAAAGAAGGTAACAAACTTCCGGTGCCGAAGAACATTTAAAGCAACATTTTTGGCCACCTGGTACAGGTAAGTGGAAAACTTGGCTTTAGGTTTGTAATGAGAGGCGGATTGGTAGATACGAAGGAAAGTTTCTTGGGCGATTTCTTCTGAAAGATGTCTATCACCTACCAAGCGATAGATAAAATTGATCAGCGCAGTCTGATATTTTCTGATAATTTCGTTAAACGCCGCTTTTTCTCCAGCCGCTGTTCTGGCCAGAAGCAAATGGTCTTGCTCCATAACCAGTTAGACGAAAAAAAGGAAAAAGTGTTTAAGAGAGAAACAGAGGGCCAATCAGGAGAAAGGAATTACCTGTCCCGGTTGAAAATAACCGGCACTGGTAATTCTCAGTCCAGGCTTCTCGGAGATTTTCCCCACAGCCTGGGATTCAACCTCAAAATGGGACAGGACCGAACGAATCTTTTCCGGGTTGGCGGTAATGACCAGCATTCCCTGCCCCATGTTCCAAGCCTGGTAAGCCTCCCGGTCCGGAATATTGGCAATTTTTTGACAGTGGAGCATTAACCAGCATGGTGGCCAGGGATTATCTATCTCCGCCCCAAGTTTCAACGGTCTAAGTAGCCGTCTCAGCTTTCCCGGGATGCCGCCGCCAGTGATATGCACCAGTCCATGGCTCCAGGGAAAGCATTTGAGAACTGCCCGGGTGTAAATCGTGGATGGCACCAGAGCCGCCTCGCCCAAATTTTTTCCTTCTACTGAATGTTGATGCCAATGTTCTCCGTAGTGGTCGGTTAGAACTTTCCGGAGCAAAGAAAGTCCATTGGAACGGAATCCTTTTTCTCTAAGCCCGATGATGGTATCTCCAGGCCGAATCGCCTCGCCAGTAATCTGCTCGTGGAGCAAACTGAGAGCGGTTCCTGCCCAGTGGTAACTCATTGCAGACGATCCTTGAATTCTGTTCCCGAGCTCAGCGACCTCTCCCGAAACCACTGCCACCCCCGCTGTCCCTGCGGCTTTAGTCAATCCTCGGGAGAGGCTGCGGATGGTAGAAGGGTCCAAATGATTCACATCCAGAATGTTTGATATGGCTAAAGGTTCCGCTCCAAATCTGACAGCATCATCACATAGCATCGCTACCAGATCATAGGCGATTGTCTCATGCTGGCCGGTTCTTTCAGCTATCTCTACCTTGGTGCCAATCCCGTCGCTGTTCAGCATGAGCCGGAAACGGCCGACTCGGATTACCACTATTCGGTGTAATCCTTCCCTTTCTATGACCTGAATCTGGCCAGGTAGCCCTGCCCGGTTGGCTAGGGTGCGGTCGGCGGCCTCAACCATAATTTTTGAGCAAATATCTCCGGCTTTCAGGTCAACTCCGGCTTGTTTATAAGCAGTACCCATTCTTCTTAAATTAACCGTTTACCTGCTTATTCAAATTGGGCGAATGTCGGCTTCTCGCTGGAGTTCCTCAATTGTTCGGAAAGCCTGTTTTTGAAGACTTTGTTTCACTCCGGCAATTAGTTCCGGCAAAAAAACATAGCCTGAGCCGCGGTATGGCACTTTAATTACTCTGCCTTCCGGAACCCGGATGGTACTCTTGTCCTGTCCGTACCTAACCGCTGACCTTTTTTCCATGGCTTCCAATGACCCCATTCCCCGATATTTCTTTACCATCCGGTTTTCTTCTTCGTCAAATTCTCGTTCTCCAGGAGCTTCGTCCAGCCCGGCTAGGATAGAGCCCATCATCACTGTATTTGCCCCCAGAGCCAGGGCTTTGGAAATGTCACCAGGTCTAAAAACCTCACTTTTCTCAGCTATTTCCCCCAGTTTCTTAGCTAATTTTTCCTCGGGGATATCAAGAATTCTTATACCACCATCGGCAATAATGGGCATCAAGCCGTATTCTTTTTCCATCTGTCTGGCTGCCTGGGCACAATCAAGTACTGCCGAAGCCTGGGCTCGCCCTGTTCCTAAGTGTTGTTGGGTAATACACGCTCTCCCCGGACCAACTCCGACCCGGAGCGCATGGCAACAATTGCTCGCTTCTTTGATGATAGTCCGGACCATCTCCCCTGAATCAACGTTCCCCAGAACCACTTGAAGATCGGGAAAATTCTTCTGGCAATAACGGGCAATATCAATTTGTTCCCGAAAAGCAATCCCGGCATCAATCACAATGCCATCCACTCCAGTTTCCCAGGCCGGTCCGATTCTCTTTTTGGCCAGAGCCAGTCTGGATTCCACCGCGATAAACACCCGTAACTGTTTGTTCTGATTCTTGGTGGCTAAAGGAAACAGCTGGTTTTTTTTCAAATCACTGTCTGTTACCAGCGCTACTACTTTATCCTGTTGATCAACAATGGGTAAGGTATCCAGGTTGTGACGGCGGATGATTTTATTGGCAAATTCCAGGTCATTTCGATCAACCGTGTCTTCCTTTCTAGCGACTACCAATCGGTGGCGGGGGGTCATTATTTTTTTCAAAGAAGTATTCATATCCTCGCGGTAGCGAATATCCCGGTGAGTAACTATTCCGACAAGTTTTGATTTCAGAGTACCGTCTTCGGTGATGGGAACGCTGAAAAATCCGTATTTTTCATTAATGCGGTAGACATCCTGGATGGTATGCTTGGGAGAGAGGATAACTGGTCGGAAAACAAATCCAGCCTCAAATCTTTTCACCTTTTCTACTGCTTCCAGCTGTTCTTCCAAAGAACTATAATTGAAGTGAAGGATGCCAATGCCGCCAAAAAGAGCCATCAGGATGGCCATCTCTGCCCCGGTTACAGTATCCATTGGAGAAGAGACAAAGGGTGTCTTTAACCGGATACCCCTGGTAAAGTAAGTGGAAAGGTCAACCTCGTCTCGCTCAAAATCTGGCAGGCGGTTAGGCACAAGAGTGATATCCCGGTACCAGAACTCCTGGTTAACCAGAGATGAATGAATTTTTGCCATTGTGCGTTCTCTGTTTGGTCGGTAAGGGTTCTTAATTAAGTTACCATAGAAGCGACTTAAAGACAAATTTTTAAAGAATTCTTCTGTGTCCAATTCCTTCCAGTTCTATTTTCAAGGAGATAAATGCCAGCATGTCTTTTAAGGTTAAAATACCAACCAGCCTTTCATTTTCTACAACTAAAAACTTGCTCTTTCCGATTCGGTGCATCCGCGTTAACACCTGGCCGGCATCTTCATCGGGACCAATAGTATTGGTTGGACTACACGGTTCCATAAAATCTCTGACGGTTTTTTTGTCCCAATCTTCTTCTCCTAATCCTTTAAGCGCGTGGACAGGGAGACAACCAAGGAGTTGATTGTCTTGCACCACCGGGAAGGTGTGGTAGTGATAAACATAAACGTAGTGTTTGATGAAATCCCGGACTGAAACATCAGGTGCAACAGTGACAGGGTCTGGCTTCATAAAATACTTGACTTTTTGCCCCTCCAGCAACTTTTGAATGATAACCTGACGGTAAGAATTTTCAGCGGCACTTTTCAGGAACAGCCCGATCAAAATCCACCAGATTCCGGTAACCTGCCGGTCAGTCAGAAGGCTGATAAGTCCAGAAATAATCAGGAGGAAAGCAAAACCGACGCCGGCTCCACTGGCTATTTTGGTAGCGACTACCAGGTCCTTTTTCCATGTCCAGAGAAAAGAGCGAAGAATTCTTCCTCCATCCAAAGGGAAGGCCGGCAAAAGATTAAAGAGCGCCAGAGCGAAATTGAGCAGACTCAAGTAGGCGAACACCCCGGTGAAGGCTGGAGACTGACCAGTCAGTCGGATAATCTTGCCTAACATGAGGAAAACAGAAGCTAAAAATAGACTGGACAATGGCCCCACTGCCGCCATGAAAAGTTCTGCTCTGGCGTTTTCTGGTTCCCTGGTTAGCTCAGCAACTCCTCCAAAGACAAAAAGGGTGATACCTTTCATTGGTAAGCCGAAGCGTCTGGCAACCAGAGAGTGGCACAGTTCATGAAAAACAATGGAAATTACAAAGCCTCCGGTTCCGGCCAAGGCCATTAGCCAGTGGATGAAAGTAGAAAGTTGCGGGTAGGCACCCGGGAAGAATTCCCTGGCCAGAGTCCAGATGATCAATGCTGCCAAGATCAGCCAGCTGGCGTCAATCTTTACTTCAAAACCAAAGAGGCGAAAAATGGTTATACTCTTTCTGAACATGGCGTCTTTTCAGCGAGATGCGGCCGCCCCCCAGAGAAAAAATAGGCGGACAGCTGCCAGAAAACTGCTGCCCGCCTCCAGAAATACTTTGGCTAAATTCAGTTATTTTTCTCCTTTTAGAGAGATGAACCGGTTTCTATCAGATTGAGTGACCCAGAGAATAACCGATTCACTTTTTTTCACTGAACTGGTCGCTTTCTGGTAATCAGCGAGACTGGAGATATTGAAGTTGCCTATCCTCCGGATAACAGTGCCAGGGGTCAAATCTGCTTCTTCGGCCGGAGAATCAGGAATGACCTCAATAACCACCACGCCTTTATCCACTGATAATTGAAATTTTTGCTTTAGCTCTGGGGTGATTTCTGAGACTTTCGTTCCTCGCCAGGTTTTTTCCATAACCGATGACCGAGATGCTATTGGCTCTTCAGGGGCTTCCCCGGTTCTTATCGTTAACTGAATTTTCTTTTTCTCTCTCCAGATGGTCAAGGTAACCGGTTCACCAACCCGGGTATCAGCCACCTTGAGTTGAAGGTCTTTTATGTCTTTAATGGGTTTTCCATTCAGTTCCAAAATGACATCTCCAGCTTGAATGCCTCCTTTTTCCGCAGGTGTATCCTTAAGTACCTCGGCGACTAAGGCCCCAGATGTATCCTTAAGACCAAAGGACTCTGCCAAGTCTTCGGTTAGGGGCTGAAGCATCACACCCAGAAAGCCCCGGCTGACTTTACCGTGTTCCTTTAGCTGAGTGAATACGCGGCGGGCAATGTTAATGGGGATGGCAAAACCTATGTTTTGAGCAGCATAGGGAGAAACAATGAAGGTATTGATTCCAATAACTTCTCCCCGGATGTTCACCAGTGGGCCTCCGGAATTACCAGGATTGATGGCCGCGTCAGTCTGGATAAAGTCCTCGTATTGGGTAATACCAAAACCACTTCTTCCTTTAGCGCTTACCACCCCAACCGTTACTGTTTCTTCCAGTCCCATGGGGTTGCCAATGGCTATTACCCATTCTCCGACTTCAATAGAATCAGAATTGCCGATTATTACTGGATTGATCTTCCGTCGGAAATCAACTTTGATCAAAGCTAGGTCTGTCTTTGGGTCAGTCCCTACTATTTTGGCTTCATACTTTTTATCTTCATCAAGCAGTTTCACCAGAATCTTATCCACCCCATCAATAACATGGTTGTTAGTTAAAATATGTCCCTGTTCATCAATGATAAATCCTGAACCCAATCCCTGCTGCTTTCGCTGGAAGGTTCTAGGAGGCTGTCTCCTTCTGGGTGTTCCCCAGAAAAAATTGTCAAAAAATTCGTCCAGGTCACCGAATGGGTCCCAATAGCGCTGGGTAATAACCTTTTCGGTCGTGATCTGGACAACTGAAGGTTTAACCATCCTGGCTACCTGGACGAAGGCATTCTGCAAACCAAGTGCCCCAGATGAATCTACTACTTGCAGAGGTTTGAGGCTCGTTCTTGTCTGCCGGGAAAGGAAGCGACCAGCGTTTAACACTCCGGCTATTACCAGACAGGCGATTAAGACCCCAATTCCCGCTCCGAAGAAAAACTGTTTCTTCATTATGCCCTCCTTGGGTTAAACCGGTAACCTCACCGGTTGACAAATTATTAGATGCTGGAGAAGCAATAGTTGTTTAGTTGATTCAAACTTTCTTTTCCGGCAACTGTCTTACCGGATATTTTTTTAGCCTAGCCATCTTAGGTAATTGACCAACCAGTGGCCGGGCATAATCAAGGAATTTTTCAGTAATATCATTCCCTTGAAGATTGATAAATTCATCAGGCATATGCCTTGTTTCTTTGGCCACACTGGCTAGCGGGACAATCTCGTAAGTCACCCGATACTTTTTCCCAGGTAGGCGGCGGATAGCCACGGAACCATCGCTGTCAGCCTTTACCGCTGTCTTTACCGCCATTTCAGCGACTTCTCTGGCTTCCTTAGCATCTACCTCGGAAATGACTTCTGGGAATGAGCGCTGAAGATACCCAAAAGTATCTGCTCTTACTCGAGATATTTTTGTTTTTTCCTTGACGGCGCGAGCCAGGGCGTCACCCAGCGCACCGGTACCGCTCAACTGAGGGTTATTGAAGGAGTCACGGTCGTCGCCCAAGAGTTTTACCACAATAGGAGTGTTGTCGGCATCGCATATGCCTTCGGAAACAGCCACTACACACCGACCGAGTCGGGAATAGACTGTTTGGACATCGGACAAAAATTGTTCCAAGGAAAAGGCTCTTTCTGGTAGATAGATGAGATGGGGACCATCATCTTGGTACTGCCGGGCAAGAGCTGAGGCAGCGGTCAAAAACCCGGCGTGTCGGCCCATGATCACGTCTATTTTTACACCCGGGAGAGCCAGATTATCCAGATTGTCTCCCATGATTGCCAAAGCAACGAATCTGGCCGCGCTTCCATAACCAGGGGTGTGGTCATTTTCCCGAAGATCATTATCAATCGTTTTGGGTATGTGGAAACAGCGAAACTCATAATTTACCCTTTTAGCGTTTTCGTTCAAGATAAAAGTTGTTTCCGCTGAATCATTGCCTCCGATATAAAAGAAGTAACGGATATCATAGCGCATGAGAATCTGAAAGATTTTTTCGCATTCTTCGTTTGATGGTTTTTGCCTGACGGTACCCAGAGCAGAGGATGGCGTTCTGGCTACTGCCCTTAGGGTGGAAACAGGCTCTTTCCGAAGGTTAACAAACGACTCTTTCAGTACTCCTTTGATACCATTGAGGGCACCGTAAATACCCTGGATTTCAGGATGTTTCTTTGCTTCCATAATTGCGCCAACCAGACTTTGGTTGATTACCACCGTAGGTCCACCACTCTGGGCGATTAACATGTTACCTTTCAGTTTTCCGGCCATTCTTACCCCCTTGTTTTACAAATTATATCGTATAACCTGGTTCTTTACAAAAACAGGGTGAAAACGTAAAATTTAGCTTGTGGAACTACCTTTCTCTGGAAAGCCTGAGTTTTGCCGGGAGAAGGTTCTTACCCTGTATGAGTTAGCGCAAATCATCAGTGAGGCTTTAACAGTTATCCCCAAATCACTTAATGTCATTGGAGAAATTGCCAGAATTAATGTCAATAACAAATCAGGGCATGCCTACTTGGAACTGGTGGAAAAACAGGAGGAAAAGGTCATTGCTCAAATAAGGGGAATAATCTGGGCGGAAAGGTTCTCCTTGATAAGAAGGAAGTTTCTCCAGGAGGCTGGAGTTGACTTACAGGCTGGCCTGAAGATTTTGATGATTGGCCGGGTTAACTATCACGAGGTTTATGGGTTGAGCTTCAATGTAGAAGATGTGGATGTCAGATTTACTTTGGGAGAAATGGCTCTGAAGAGAAAGGAGACGATTGAAAAGCTAACCAGGGAAGGGTTGATTGAAAAAAACAAGCAACTTCCCTTTCCTCTCGTTCCCCAGAGGCTGGCGGTGATCAGTTCAGAAAGTGCAGCCGGTCTTGGTGACTTTCTTGACCGACTGAGGAAAAATCTTTATGGGTACAGTTTCAAAATCACTTTTTTCCCGGCTTTTGTGCAGGGGGAACAGGCGGAGAACTCTCTGCTTTTTTCTTTAAGCCTGATCAAACAACAGCCGGCTGACTTTGACGTAATTATTTTCCTTCGGGGCGGCGGTTCAGAGGTAGATCTCCATGTTTTTGACAGTTACCGTTTGGCGAAAGAAGTGGCTTTGTGTCCGCTTCCGGTGCTGGTTGGCATCGGCCATGAGCGAGACCAGCCAGTAATTAACCAGGTTGCTTGGCAGAGTTTTATCACCCCCACCGCGGTGGCTGATTTTCTGGTCCAGCAGGTAAGAAATTTTGATCAAGAGGTGGATGAACTCAAGAAGGAAATTAAGGAAGGAAGTGATGCTCTCCTGAGATGGCATTGTCAGCAACTGGAGCAACTGGGTCGCCAGTTACAGACAGGGACAATGGCCGCTCTTCACGGACCAGTCAATATATTAGCCGTCACTAAGGCCAGGCTTGGGTCAAGCGTCCGAACCATATTCTTGACTCAGTCCCATTGTCTTCAGTTTCAGCTGGTTCGCTTGACCGACCTGACGCGGTTACTGATGGAAAGAGAAAAGGAAAGGCTAAAACACGATTTTGAACGACTGAGCCTGTTAGACCCGACAAAGGTGTTAGAAAGAGGATACAGTCTCACTTATTTTCAGGGGAAATTAGTGAAACAAGCAGGAGTTTTGAGCCCTGAGGATATAGTTGTCACCCGGTTATATCAAGGGGAGTTTACCGCGAGGGTCAATAAGGTAGAGCCAGGGAAAGATCAGCAGAATGAACATAAGAGAGAGGTGAGCCATGGAAAAGATTACCTATACTCAGGCCCTGGAAGAATTACAAAAGATTGTGGAAGAGATTGAATCCCAGAGTGTGGATGTGGATATGTTAACTGCCAAGGTGAAAAGAGCCTCCTTTCTGATTAAATGGTGTCAGGACAGGTTGAAGAAAACCGAAACAGAAGTTACTAAGATTCTAACTGATCTGGACGAGAAATCAGAAGCGCCATCTCCGGAAGGCTAAAGTTTTTCATTGCCCTGGGATGAATCTATGGTTAGAGTGGGTACCTGTTCCTGGGCTGACCGCTCCACTTTGGAAAGTGGTTTTTATCCCAAGAAGGTTAAAAGTGCGGCGGCCAGACTAGCCTATTATGCTAGTCTTTTTGATACAGTAGAAGTTGACGCTACTTACTATGCTATTCCTGGCCCTGAGACTACCCGACTTTGGGTTGAACGCACCCCAGAAAACTTTCTCTTTCATGTGAAGGCTTACGCGGCCTTGACTGGTCATAATGTTAATCCCCAAAGCCTCCCAGCTTCTCTCCGAGAGGCCCTTCCCGAATCCGAGAGAGACCGACCTTACACTTTTGTTCATGATCCAGGAATAGTTAAAGAGATTGCTGGTTGGTTTCACCAGGCACTTCTTCCGCTGAGTCAGGCGGGAAAGTTGGGACTGGTAGTCTTCCAGTTTCCGCCATGGTTCCGCTGCAGTCGCTCCAGTCTGGAGCACCTTCTGACCTGTCAGAGTATGCTTCCTGACCTGAATATCGGGGTGGAATTCCGGCATGCTTCCTGGTTAAGAGAAGACAGTCGAGCCGAGGTTTTTTCTTTTCTTAAGGCAAATAAAATTACCTATATTTCTGCGGATGAACCTCAGTTGACAGATGACACCACGATTCCCTTTATTCCAGGAGCTACCACTGATGTTGTTTACTTGAGATTACATGGCCGAAACTTGGCTAAGTGGCATCTTTCTGGAGTGACCAGTTCTCTCCGATATGACTATCTTTACTCAGATGAGGAACTTCAGCAATTCGTGGAGGTTATCAGGGCTTTCCCGGACAACAGTGTGTTTGTTATGTTCAATAACTGCCACGCCGGCCAGGCAATGCGAAACGCTATCAGGTTAAAAGCGTTGCTAAGAGGGGAAACCGTCTCTGAATTTCCCGAAAGTCTCTTCTAATGTTGGTCTGATCAGGCTGCTTCGCATTTCTTAAGAAGGGATTCCCAGCGGATGTCTACCCCTTTCTGAAGTTCCTCTAAAAGATGGGCATTCTCTGGTTTAAACAGGTGACTGAACCGGCGCTGGAGTTTTAGCCATTCACTGACCGGTTTTTTTTCTTTGGGCCGGTAAGTGAGCCGATATTTCCCTTCTATTACTTCATATAACGGCCAGAGGCAAGTATCAGCCGCCACTCTGGTGATTTCTAAAGTGAGAGCTGGGTCATGGGGCCAGCCGAGCCGGCAGGGCGAAAGAACTTCCATAAAAGCGAAGCCGCCGCAAGCAACAGCTTTTTCCACCTTACCTACCAGGTCTGCCCACCGACCAGGGATGGCTGTAGCCACATAGGGAATATTATGGGCTACCATAATTGAGGCTAAATCTTTAGAAAACTGAACTTTGCCTGGAATGACCTTACCAGCCGGCGAGGTGGTAGTATGGGCACCGAGAGGCGTGGCGGATGACCTCTGAATGCCAGTGTTCATATAAGCCTGGTTGTTATAACAGACATAAAGCAGGCGATGGCCTCTTTCGGCTGCTCCAGAGAGAGCCTGTAAACCAATGTCATAGGTTCCTCCGTCTCCGCCGAAGGCAACGAAGACCGCTTCCTGGTGGATTCGGCCCTGTCTTTTAAGGCTCTCATAGGCGGCGACAGCACCGCTGATTGTTGCCGCGACATTCTCAAAGGCCGAATGAAGCCAGGGAGTATTCCAGGCAGAATAGGGGAAAATAGTTGAGGATACCTCCAGACATCCAGTGGCGCACCCCACCACCACTGGTTTATCTATAGCCATCATTACCTGTCTGGCTACAACCCCAGCTCCACAGCCAGGACAAAGACGGTGCCCGGAGACAAAAAGTTCCTTCCGGCTAGCCAGTTGTTTTAAAGTGGGCATATCTTTTTCCTCCTTATTCTCTAACCCCGATGTATTTCACCGTAAAATTTCTTTTTCCGCTAGAAGTGACTTCTAACAGGTCGGAAAAGATGGTCTCAATATCTCTTGGTGGGACATCTCGGCCACCCAAACCGTAAATGAAGTCAAGCAGTTGGGGACGCGACTGATGATGATAGAAGGCAGCGGCTATTTCCGGGTACAGGGGCCCAGAAACCGCGTTCAGACCGTCAGCCCGGTCCATTATGCCGACCACCTTAACCTTGCCAAGAGCCTTAACTATTTCTTCTTCCGGAAATGGTCGGAAAACCCTGATTTTTAACAACCCGACTTTCTTACCTGAGGCCCGGAGGGAATCAACTACTTCTTTGGCCGTGCCAGTGCTTGAGCCCATGACCACCACTGCCGCTTCTGCTTCTTCTAATCTGTACGGCTCAACAAAGCTGTAGTGACGACCAGACAATTTAGCGAATTCGTCCCCGATTAGGGCGATTACTCTTTTTGCTTTGACCATAGCTTCTGCTACTTGACGCCGGTGTTCAAAATAGTAATCTTGCAAATCAAGGGCTCCGATAGTAATTGGCTGGTTCTTCTCTAGGGAAGAAAGAAGGTCGGTTCGGTTAGGAACCGGACCGACAAACTGACTCACCTGTTCATCCGAGAGCATCGCCAGGGTTTCCAAACAGTGGCTGAGGATGAAACCGTCGGTGGTCACCATCACCGGCAGACAAACATCTGGGTGTTCAGCAATTCGCACTGCCTGGATCAGATTATCATAAGCTTCCTGGACATTTTCAGAGAAAATTTGTATCCAGCCACTATCCCTAGCTCCCATGGTATCAGAATGGTCACAGTGGATGTTAATCGGGGCAGAGAGAGCCCGGTTCACTACTGCCATGACAATAGGAAGTCTCAAACCAGCGGCGATATAAAGCATCTCCCACATTAGAGCTAAACCTTGAGCCGAAGTGCCAGTCATGGCTCTGGCTCCACAGGCACTAGCGCCAATACAGGCGCTCATGGCGCTATGTTCGCTTTCAGCCGGGACAAATTCTGTCTTGACCATTCCGTCAGCCACGAACTGGGAGAATATTTGGACAATTTCCGTCGCTGGGGTAATGGGGTAAGCTGCGACCACATCTGGGTTAATCTGGCGCATCGCTTCAGCAAAGGCTTCGTTTCCTGTCTTGGCTACTTTTTTCTCTTCCTGAGACATAGCCACTCCCTTCTGTCAGTTAAATTCACTTCTTTTCGGGAACCATCTCAATTGCTTTTTTGGGACATTCATGGCTGCAGATGCCGCAGCCCTTACAATAATCATAGTCAATTGTCTGGAAGCGCCCGTCTTTCACTTTGATAGCACTATCTGGGCAGGCAATCCAGCAAAGGAGGCAGTGAATACACTTTTCCGGGTGATGAACAGGCCGGATACTTCTCCAGTTACCGGTCTTGAACTGGAGGGAACTGGCTCCCTCAAGTACATCACCCTCTGGTAATTCTTTCCAGGTAGATTTTTTCTCTTCTGCGGTTTTCATCCTTTCATCTCCTGATAGGCCCGTTCAATGGCTTTTAGGTTGCCCTCAATAATCTCTGGTCGGTGGCGAAACTTTACCTGAAGTTTTTTTCGCGTATCTTCCAGTAAGTCCTCCAAGGAAAGGATGGGTTTGGCTCTAACCAAGGCGCCCATCATCGGAGTATTAGGAATGTTGCTGCCAATGGTTTCTATAGCAATTCGGGAGGCATCCACCGTGCAGATTCTTCCCGGGAAGTTAATCTTTTCTCTGATTTGGTCCGGGTCGTGGGCTGTATTGACCAAAAGAATCCCTTGTTCACTCAACCCAGCCGTAACATCT
>JAMWDF010000256.1 GCA_023818865.1 Candidatus Omnitrophota bacterium | reverse complement strand
ATAATGTCAATAAGACCGTTAGCCGCCCGCTTCAAGCCAAACGGGTCCCCCGCTCCGGAGATTTGTCCACCATCAAGAAAAAAACAAACAAGTCCTTCCAACCGGTCAATCACGGCAATCAACGAACCAATAAAACCCGCTGGTATCCGATCCCCGGCGCTGCGTGGCCAGTAATGCTGCTCGATTGCCTGACTTACTTCGTCTGGGTAACCCTCCCGAGAAGCGTAGATGCGACCGATAATCCCCTGTAAGCTGGGAAACTCAGTCACCATCTGCGTGCCCAAATCATTCTTACAGAGATTGATAGTTACCATCAACTTCTCTTTTTCTTGCTCCGAAATAAAGGTCTTATTTACCACCACTTTAGCCATGGCCGCAAATCGTTCCACCCGGTCGTAAAGGGAACCCCACCGAGGATGATAAACAATCCGTCGCAGGTCTTCTTTAAAAGCCAGGAGAGGTTTTTTCCAGTCCTGAGCCAGGAAAAAAGTAGCATCATCCAATCGGTCAGCCAGAACCTTTTCATAGTTTTGCCTGATAACCTCGCTTTCTATTCCCTCAAGGACAATGCCAAAATTAACATAAGTTCCCTTTTGGTAAATCGGAATCCCTCTTAACTTGTTAATAACCGCTCCCACTACTTCGGGGGGTAATTTCCTGAATTCCTCCCTAATTCCTCCTAAAGTCACCAGCGGAAATTCTACGGAACGACAGACCTGTTCTACCTGTCCCTGATCAAAATGACTTCCCTTACTGATTTTCTGCTGTAAAGAATTAACAACAGCTTCTTTCCGCGAGTCTAATCTGAGAAGGACACCTGACTGCTTTAGTTTATCAAGATAATCTGAGAGCGAACTCACCATAAAAGCCTGAGGAGAGCGAATCCGGTGACCAAAAGTTTTCCGGGAGGTTCTTACTCCCAGTATTTCTCCTGGAACCAATTTTCTCTCAAGAAGAAGTAAGACCCATCGGACAGGTCGGATAAACCGGATTTCTTGTTTCCCCCAAGACATTGCCCTCGGAATTTCAAGTCTGGCTAGAGACTGGTTTATAACTGTCACTATCAGATTGCGGGCAGATTGGCCACCAATCCGTTTCACTGCCACCAACACCATTCGTCCTTTTCTTTCCTTCTCAATAAGCTCTTCTACCTTAACACCATGGGCTCTGGCAAAGCCAATAGCCACTGGCGTAGGTGTACCGTCAGAATTAAAGCCGGAACTTACTGGCGGGCCAGAGACCTCTTCCACCACATCTTCTTGCTCTAGCCCAAAGTGGGAACAGATAACTGCTAACCTCCGGCCAGTGGAAAAAAACTCCAAATCCTGGTAAGGAATCCGCTTCTTTAACAATTCCTCCCTCAATAGAGGCAGCCAATTTTCCCGGAAATATTCTCCGCTCCAATCAGGCAGATCCTCGCACCCGATTTCGAGTAAAAACTCTCCCCATTTCATATCTTCAGATTATAGATGATTTCCCGATGTTTTTCAAAGAGGAACTACCTAACTGTCCGGCTGAAAAAAAATATCCCTTTCCACGAATGTACAATAACACAGACTGCTGCCAAAAACACCAATGTTCCGTGGACCAACCACACTCCCCAAAAAACTGGTACCCGACCGCTTCTCGCCAGGGAAATGGAAATAGAATAGACGAAATAGCAGCCAAAAGAAAAAAGGAAAGAAAAGCTGAGCACAAAAAATCTGGTCAAGTGTCCTCTCCATAGGAAAAAAGGAATACTGGCGAAAATAATGAAGAAACACAGGGCAGGATAGGCAATTCTTTCTTGGATACTGACCGATATTGGTATTTTTGAGAACCCGAGAGCAGAAAATTTACTTCGCCAAAGTAAAAGTTGTTTCAATGAATTGCAAGGAAAAGATTGCCCAGAAAAGGTTAAAAGATCCGGAGTCACAGGTAATTGAATTCGCGTTTGCTTGAAAACAATTTCTTCTTTGAGCCGACCAGCCTCAAATCCCCAGAGTTGGCCGTTGCGCAGCAACCAAAAACCACTCTGAAACCATCCTTGCTTTGCGGTTAGCGTATACCAATTTCCATCGGAAAGAGAATAAGAAACTTGAAGGTTCTCTACATAGGCCGGCGGAACGAACCGCTCAGTATAAAATAAAAAACTAGGCGCTGACAGATGGACCTGCGTCAAGGCCTTCAGAGGTCTCAGCCGAGTGTAAGCTGAAGGCACCAGCTGTTCATTCACCAGGAAAGCCACCCCGGCTGTAACTAAACCACTCAGAAGCAGCATGTCATAAATCAGAAACGGAAATAAACCACCCAGTTCCAGTACACGAATTTCACCATTTTTCATCATTTCTGCTAACAGAAAGAGCCCAGTCAACAACGTAAGAATCGGCGATATCTCCACAAAAGTCAGAGGCAATTGCCACCAGTAGCTTTCCCATTGCCTACTAGATCTCATCTGGATTTTCTGGGGCAAATCAGTGAGAATTTGAATTACAACAAAAAGAGCCAGAAATCCCAGAGTGACCAAAAACCAGACAGTGAAAAATTCCTTAAGGAGGTATCTTTTTCTGACCACGTTTGGTTACCTCCAGAGAAGAATCCCCAACACCCCAAAGACAAAAACTGGCAACCAGAGTGGGAAAGGAGTCCCTGTCCTATAGGCCAGGAATTCTCCCACCATCATAAAGAGAAAGAAGAGCAAACCGGTAAGCGCCCCCACCCCGATATGAAAACCTCGATTCTTCTGGAGTAACCGCAACCCTAACCCTGAACCTACCAGGATGAAAGTAATTGGAGACAGGGCAAAAATGGTTCTTCGCCATAATTCCAGCTGTTTCTCAAGATTTTGCTCACCCTTTCGCAGAAGAGTCCAGGTTAATTCTACTAAACGGGGTTTAATTTCCCGTTGATACTTTCCCGGCAAAGGAATTCGTAACAAATAACGAACAAATTCCATCCGGGTAATCC
>JAMWDF010000255.1 GCA_023818865.1 Candidatus Omnitrophota bacterium | reverse complement strand
GGCGGGGCGGGCGGGGGGGGGCTGGGAGAGCGAGAGGGAGCGGGGAAGGAGCCCGATGTCGTAAACGGTATCCTCGTCAGGAGCCGGGTGAGAAACGAATAGATGACGTGTTCGGCCAGAAGTCGCCCCGTATATCCGGCCATCAGTCCCCAGGCACAAGGAAGTGAGGCCGCACTCTCCTGGCGGAATAGGTTCAGAAAGAGACTGTCTCAACCTCAAGGCCCGGTTAAATACTCGGCCTACCCGGACATAAGCTGAGTAATTTCCTACCAGAAGATTCGGTTTCTTTGGCCAGTTTCTCTGTTTCAGTTCCTCTTCCGAGTACAAGTTATCCCCAGGGTTTAATGTCTTTCTCGGAAAAAACATCTGGTTTAGCTGAAGCTTTCTTAGGTCGGTAGATGTAAAAGCCTGAAGGAGCGGTCCCGGCTTCAGCAAAGTAAAGATTTCCGTAAAAATCAAAGGTAGCACTGGCAATGGCCAGTGGTCGATGCTCACCGAAAACTAAACAGGCTACTTTTTCTCTCTTTCCAGTGGTAATATCCAGCCGAAGTAGCCAGGTTTCCTCTGGTTGTTCCCAGCCCAGACGCATAGTGAAGTAAAGCCGGCCGTCCATCCCAAAAACCAGGCCTCTCACTTGCCAACGTTCCAGGTAAAGGTCTGTTTTAAAATCCGGCGGTCCAAAAGCCCGGCCCAGGTCTTCTACCTTGCCTTCCGAGCAACAGTAAGGGTCAAATCTCCACAGATGGGATTCATATCCCCAGTCGGTACCATAAAAACAGCTCCAGTCAGGGGCGGGAATTACATCATAAGGGACATTGTGCCAGCCAATTCGGTAAGGTTCAAACGGGCACCTGGCTATTACCTTTCTAATTTCATGCGTTTCCACCTCGCATTTCAGGAAAAATCCGTAATCATCAGTTGTCCAGGCATTGCCCTGCCGGTCAAGGAAAATGGCTTGGGGATTGACATCGCCGATTCGGCCTAAATCTTTATACTCCTTGGTCGTCAAAGAGAAAAGGTAAAGATGGTTTCTTGGCCAGGTAATCCCGTAAAGAAGCCGTCTTTTCTCATCAAGGGCCATAGCTCTGGTTCCCTCCTTGACCGGACCGATGCCGAAGTTTTCCACCCGGCCTGTCTCTGGGTCAAAAGTAAAAAGGTAAGAGCCAGAGAACCATCTTGCTGGGTCATCCCAGCAGTTCCATGGTCTCCAGATTGGGTCACCCAGAGGGGGGCCAGAGGCATGAGTGGCGCAATAGAGAAGTCCGTCACTGCCTGGCAAGAGACAGTAATGAATCTTTGACTGAGTAGCGTGACCATTATCTGGCGGTTCACCCATTGCCGGTCCAACGTCTAACAGATACTCTAATTTTCGTTCTGTCGGGCGGTACCTCAGGATAAAAACATTTAAGCCGCCGGTAAGTTCTCCGCAATCAGCCAGGTAAATATTGCCGTCATAACCGGTACAAAGCCCCCAGACTGAGTCGTGCTGAGGCAAACCAGTGATTGGCCAGTATTCTATTTCTCCGTCAAGGGCCGGCTTAATATTTTCTGTTGATGCCTGCCTGATTTCTTTCATTTGAGTGAAAAGAATATCCCAGGTTTTTCTGACTGTCAAGACCTATCGGCTGGCTTATTTTTGGCTTTTTCATCTCCTGCCTTAATTGAAAGAATTGACCGCTTTTTTGCTTTGGGATAAACTAAAAATGATGAAAAATGCACGGTTGTTGATACTTCTCATTCTTCTCCTTCTCGGCGGCTCAACTTTGGCCGCAGACCTAGTGGAAAGTCAGGTAAAACAGGTAATTGCCGGGGACATCTATAAACTGAAGTACCAGGGTACCATTGTTCCGGCAAGACTGATCGGGGTAAACCTGCCCAAGGAGAAAAAGAAGAAGACCGCCGACGCTGATTATTTTTACAATCCGGAACTGGCCGGGAAAGCAAAGATACTGGCTATCCAGAAATTACTCGCCGGGCAGAATGTTTATCTGGAGTTTGACCGGGCAAGAAGGGATCGGGACGGCTATCTTCTTGTTTATCTCTGGTTGGACAAAGAAGCGACTGAGATGTTTAACGAAATTCTTCTCCGGGAAGGATATGGCCGACTTAAGGTGGTCCGTCCCAATATCCGCTATGAGAAGAGGCTGACCGAAGCCAGTCAAGAAGCAGAAAAGATGGGTCGGGGTATCTGGGAAACAACAGAAAGGTCCATTCGGAGAAACTAACCGCGCTTTTGTTCCAATAATTACCGGAAACACTAGACGCTACTTATTTATGACTACCCGAGAACGTTTTGTTGGTGTGCTTACCGGCCAGAAGGTTGACCGGGTGCCCTTTATTAAGGTATTCGGCGGAACAAACGCTATTTTGCCTTCCTGGGAAAAAGAATATCCCGGCATTTCTTGCTTCATTGACCAGCTGCTTGGTTTTGAAGGAGCTTACCGGGGCTGGCAGACAACGCCAGTCAATATGAGTCTTTGCGGTTTACCTGAGCCTGTAGTTGTCAAGGAAACCGAAACATATGCTATCTGCCGGCATGGAGATGGTTCTCTTATCCGACAGGAGAAGACCGGGGATTACCATATCCGCGTGCTAAAATTTCCAGTTGAGAACCAGCAAGACTGGGAAAGAATCAAGTCGGCCTACCTCCTACCAGATGACCCGGGCCGGTTTCCCTTTAACTGGCCGGAGTTAGTGCAGCAATACAAGAGAAGAGATTACCCATTGCAATTGACTCATCGGGGAGTTTATGGGTTTGCCCGGACGATTATGGGTGATGAGCGGCTGTGCTATTTTTTTTACGATGAGCCTGATTTGGTGAAGGATATCTTGGACACTTATACTGATTTAACCCTGGCTGTGTGGAGCCGGATGGTGAAGGAAGTGGAGTTTGACCTGATTGAGTGCTGGGAGGATATGGCTTCAAAAAATGGCAGCCTTGTTTCTCCGGCTATC
>JAMWDF010000254.1 GCA_023818865.1 Candidatus Omnitrophota bacterium | reverse complement strand
TCTTACCCCATTGGGAAATAGGAGAGCGGGTTGGGGCTCTTGATTTGGTCCGAGGGGCCAAGGTGGCTGGCAGTTCGTTTCCCTGTTTTGGAAAAGAGGGAGCTCGGCTGGTGAGGGGGTTGATAAATTTTATGCTTGACCTACACATAACCGCCGGATTTAAAGAGGTCTGGGTACCGGCGCTGGTGAACAGGGAGAGCATGTTTGGCACCGGGCAGCTGCCCAAACTGGAAGAAGATATGTATCGTTTGAGAGACGATGATCTGTTTCTTATCCCCACAGCCGAGGTGCCGGTAACCAATCTCCATCGGGACGAAATCATTCCTGAAGAAGCCCTTCCCCTTTATTATGTAGCTTATACTCCGTGTTTTCGTCGGGAGGCCGGCGCCTACGGAAAGGAAACAAGGGGACTGGTCCGGGTGCATCAGTTTGATAAGGTGGAACTGGTCAAATTTGTGAAGCCGGAGACCTCTTACTCTGAATTGGAAAGTCTGGTCGCTGAGGCAGAGAAGGTGCTTCAGCTGTTGGAGTTGCCCTACCGAGTAGTTTTGCTGTGCACTGGAGAACTGAGTTTTGCGGCCAGCAAATGTTACGACTTAGAGGTTTGGGCCCCAGGTATGCAGCGATGGCTGGAGGTATCTTCTTGCTCTAATTTTGAGGCCTTCCAAGCTCGGCGGGCAAGGATACGCTACCGAACGACCCAGGGGAAATTGGACTATCTCCATACCCTAAATGGTTCCGGGATTGCTTTACCGAGAACTGTAATCGGCCTCCTTGAGTACCATCAGCAACCTGATGGCACGGTTTACCTTCCGGAAGCATTACGTCCTTACATGAATGGACTGAAGTTTCTTTCACCGACCAGCTAATGATGGAGAGAAGATTAAGAATTGTTTCCGCCTCTATGGCTTACGGTTTGCGCCAGGTCAGCTCCCGCCAGGAGAATTACCAGTATGTAAGGAAGGTTCTCCAAGAAGCCCAACCTATTTCTCCTGATATTGCAGTCTTCCCTGAAATTTTCCCCCTGGCCGGTATTGTTGGCCAGAAAGCCAGCCAAAAGGTTTCAAGATATGACTTAGATTTTCTTACAGCCATGGCTAAAGAATTTCGGGTTTGGTTGATCGGTTCAATCTATCGCTACCATAACCAGCGATTGTTCAATTCAGCCGTAGTGATTGACAGAAAGGGAGCGATTGTTGGGTATTATGACAAAGTTCATCCCACTGAGACTGAGCTAAAACAGGGAGTTTTGCCAGGCAGTAAAATGCAGAAACCAATTCTTACTCCTTGGGGTAAGATTGGGGTCCAGATTTGTTTTGATGCTAATTGGCCTAATGATTGGTGCCGTCTGGTTACTCTAGGAGCAGAAATAATCTTCTTCCCCTCAGCCTTTCCCGGAGGAAAGATACTTACTTCTTTAGCAACGCTGAACCATGTCTTTATTGTTCCCTCTGTCTGGAGTTTGCATTCTGGAATTATCAGCAATACGGGTGAATGGCTGGTGCAAACAGACAGATTTCAGTGGTGGGTCTGGAAAGAAATTAATTTGGACAGGACTGTTTACCACTGGGACTATCAGGGATATCTGCTGGAACGCCTTCGCCGTTGTTATGGTAGTCATTTGTTGATTGAGACCTATGGTCCGGAAGCCTGGTTTGTTCTCACTCCCACTGTGCCGGAACTCACCATCTCAGAGGTTGAAAAGAAGTTTAAACTTGTTCGGTACCCCGATTACTTGAAAAGAGCCACCAGGGCTCAAGAAAAAGCCAGAAACTAAGACAATGTTCCTGTCAGAGAATAATATTTCTGCTTTCTGGAGCCAATGCCGAAAACGGGCCAATGAGTTTGCCCGGGAGATTATTGCCTGGCGAAGGGAGTTTCACAAGTATCCGGAACTTGGCTTTGAGGAGCGAGTTACTTCCAGAAAAATTCAGGAAATATTGAAGAGACTGAAAATTCCGTTTCAGGTTTTTGGCGGTACAGGGGTGGTGGCTTGTTTGACGGGAAGAAAACCGGGTTTGATTGTTGGTCTGCGAGCGGATATGGATGCGTTACCTATCCAGGAGGCAACTGGTTTACCCTTTGCCTCGTGTAAGCCTGGCTGCATGCATGCATGCGGACACGATGGTCATATGGCTACGGCTTTAGGGGTAGCAGCGATTCTGGCGGAGGAAAGGGACTACCTTTCTGGTGGTATAAAACTTATTTTTCAGCCAGCAGAGGAAAAACCTCCAGGTGGGGCCCAAGAGGTAATTCGGGCTGGGGCCCTTGATGATGTCCAGAAGCTGGTCGGGTTTCACTATTTTTCACATATCCCTGCTGGGAAATACTGGATTGGCGAAGGTCCAGTCATGGCTGCCACCGACCGTTTTACTATTGAAGTACTGGGTAAGGGAGGCCATGGTTCCACTCCGCATCTCACCGCTGATCCGATTCTTTGTGCTTCTTTTATGGTCACCCAGATAAACACTATCGTTAGTCGCCAGATTGATCCCCAGAAGAGTGCAGTTGTTTCTTTAGGGAGCGTTCGTGGCGGTGATGCGTTCAACATAATTCCCGATCGAGTGAATATTTCCGGGACTGTTCGCACCTTTGAGGAATCGGTAAGGAAGCGAGTGGTGATTTCACTAAAGAAAATTTGCCAGGCGGCTTCAGCCTTGGGTTGTTCAGCGCACCTAAATTTTGAAGAATACTGTCCGGCTACTGTTAACAATGTTTCTTTGAGCAAAAAAATACTGGCTATTTCCAGAAAAATACTAGGAGACACATTTCTGATCAGATTTCATCCGATCATGGGAGGTGAGGATTTCGCGTTTTTAGCTGAGAGAGTGCCTGCTTGTTACATTTTCGTTGGGGTAGGAAAGGATTGTGGTAACCATCATAGTAGCACCTTCAGGTTGAATGAATCTGTGTTAACACCTACCGCTGGTTACCTGGCGTGTTTGCTTGCTGCTTTAACCTGAAGAG
>JAMWDF010000253.1 GCA_023818865.1 Candidatus Omnitrophota bacterium | reverse complement strand
AAATGGAACCTTGAGATTCTCTCATAAATTTGATCTTCGGTTAACTTGTACTTGGGGAGGAAAACATCATTGAAAAGGATAGGTTCTATGTTGTTTTTCTGATATAAAGGAATTGTTCTATGGTATTTCCTGAATTCAAGATTGTACTTATCTCCATCAACCTGGGCTATTCCAAGATAAATTTTGTCGCTTTGAGAGAAACTGCTTTCTGTTAAATTGAATAATAGAAACAATAAGAGTATCTTCTTCATTTTGCTCCCCTCCTTGTTTATTCAACTTGCATCTTATATCACCTTGCAGCATTCTTGTCAAATTTGCGAATTGCCTCATTAAGAAATGTATATGAAAATTTATCCTGATAAGGGTTGGATAATGGCAAAAAGGGAGTTATATAGAGTTATTAATGAGTCGACAGAGACATCTTGTATCAGTTACTCCTCTGTTTTCCAACGGCGACCTTAATACCCGTTTACCTTGTCTTCATCAATCCAGAGTTTTTTCCGAGAGGTTCTTGGTCCCGGCTGCTTCCGTTCTTCCCTCTGTCCTTGTGTTTAGGTAAGATTTCCTAAATGCCAGCGACATTAGCTTAGCCTCAAAGTTTTGTTTCTTTACTCCAAGGCCATCTTGTGTTAGATTTCTATAAATGATTACGGCCAGAAAGGTAAAAGAAGTAGCAAAGAAAGCCGGAGCCGACCTAGTGGGCATAGCTTCCTTAGATAGGTTTGAGGGCGCTCCCCGACAAATGGACCCGCGTTACATTAATCCTGAAGCTAAAGCCTTAATTGTTATTGCCACCAGAATTCCCCGGGGAACCTTGCGGGGTATAGAGGAAGGCACGTACTTTCTTTCCTATTCTTCTATGGGCTACGGAGGTATTAACCGAATTTACAACCCAATGATTCTTTGGCATCTTACTCGGTATCTGGAGGACCAGGGCTATGAAGCTACCCCTGTGCCTAATGATTATTATAACTGGCCAGCCATTGATTACGCCACCGGCCAGATGAAAGATAATTGGGCAAAGCCGGTTTCTCCAGAAAAACCAGCCCCAGACGTCTTTATTCATTTTCGCATCGCGGCTTTCTGTGCCGGGCTGGGCGAGATTGGTTACAGCAAGGTGTTTCTGACACCGGAATTCGGACCAAGGCAGCGTTTTGCGTGTCTTCTTACGGACGCACCCCTGGAGCCTGATCCAATTTATGATGGTCCCAGGATATGTGACCGGTGTCTGCTCTGTGTTAAAGAATGTACCGGTCAAGCTATTAGCCCTACTGAAACCATCCAGGTGAAAATCGCTGGTCAGAAGATAGAATGGGGCAAACTGGATGTAGCAGCCTGCACCCGGGCTTTTGCCGGAGGCAACCGGCAATATAATCCGTTCATCGGCGAGCCCTCGCCGGTGGTAGTCTATTCCCGGGCATTGGAAGGAGCCAGAGGTTGTATCCGGGCCTGCATGAGTCATCTGGAGAAAGAAGGTAAGATTAAGAATAAGTTCAAAAATGAATTCAGGAAAAGGAAACAGTGGTTAATGGAGTGGTGAAAAAGAAGGAGGGAAAAATGTTGGAGGAAAAAATGTTCTACGCGCTGAGAGGAAGTATGCCGCTGATTGGAGAAAAGGCGCCGTCTTTTAAAGCAGAAACAACTCAGGGCCCAATTAATTTTCCGGATGATTACAAGGGCAAATGGGTGATTTTTTTCTCCCATCCCGCTGACTTCACTCCGGTTTGCACCACTGAGTTTATCACTTTCGCTACCATGGAAAAGGAGTTTGAATCTCTCAATTGTAAGCTCCTCGGTCTTTCCATTGACAGCACGTATAGCCATATCGCCTGGCTCCGGACAATAAAGGAAAAGATTGAATATAAAGGGATGAAGAATGTGGAAGTGAACTTTCCGGTAATCAGCGATTCCACTATGGAAGTGGCAAAACTTTATGGGATGCTTCAACCAAACGCCAGCAACACCCAGACGGTGCGGGCCGTTTTTCTCATTGATCCCACCAGCATCATCCGGGCAATTCTCTATTATCCGCTTTCCAATGGCCGGAACATGGAGGAAATTAAAAGGTTGTTGGTGGCAATGCAGTATTCCGATGAGTTTGGAATCGCCACTCCAGCCAATTGGCAACCTGGAGAAGATGTAATTGTCCCCCCACCCGCTTCCTGCAGAAAGGCAAGAGAGCGCCTGGAAAAATCCGGGGAAGATTATCAGTGCTTAGACTGGTTTCTTTGTCTGAAACCTTGTCCCAAGATGTAGGGGCTGCAAAAAGCAGGAGAAGTACAGTGAACCGGGAAGATCCTCAGGAATCCTGGCGCGAAAGTCTAAAAGGAAAGTCGCCAGAGGAAATAGCCAGGATTGCAGAAGAGATTGCCCGGGCTAATTCTGAACCAGAATACTCTGTTTGGCGGTTAGCCAGAAGACAGATTATTGGCCTTGTTATTCTCTGGATAGTGACCCTGATAATTTTGCTTCTGGTGCCACTCCTTCTCCGCTGAAATTTATCTCTGAGGAGTTGCTTGAGCCCGAACGACCAGGACCGGACAGAGAGCCGTGCGAATTACCCTTTCCGCTACCGAGCCAAACAAAAGGTGGTTGAATCCTGTCCGACCATGAGTGGAAATTACAATCAAATCAACCGCGAATTTAGTGGCAATCTGAGTGATAGATTCAGCCGGCGTACCAATTTCCACTACTGTTTTTATCTGCAATTTCGGGTTTTTCTCCCTAAGTTTTTGAGCTAATCGGTCCAGATTTGACCTGGCCGCCTGGAGCATTTCTTTCTCGTACCGGGTAACATCAAAATTTAAGACATCTGGGGAGACTGGCATTGGTGAAACGATGTGACAGATGATAATCTGGGCCTCAAAAACTTCTGCCAGAGTTAAGGCTGGCTCAATTGCTTTCTCAGATAAGGGGCTAAAGTCGGTTGGCCAGAGAATTTTCTTTATCTTGTTCATAAAGCTTTCCTCCTTGGTAAGAGGGA
>JAMWDF010000252.1 GCA_023818865.1 Candidatus Omnitrophota bacterium | reverse complement strand
GATTTTCCTGTCAAAGATCTTAAATCTCGGTATAGACATCAGTCTTCAAACTGCTACCTGTTGTTTCTTAAGCCAGGAAGGGAAATTTCACGGTAAAACTTTTGATATAAGCAATAACCTTGTTGGCGAGTTTGAATCAGATGAAACTGGTCTGGCGCGTAAATGTGACAAGTATTTAAGATATTATCTGGTAGAAGCAGCAAATTCATTGCGAGTGCACAATGAACAGCACCAGATATATTATCAGAAAAAATACCAGGAGGTCCCAGACCATAAAAATAAAAGAGCCCTTGTTCTTACAGCCAGAAGGTTGGTCAGAATGGTCTTTACTCTGCTCTCAAAGAACCGGTTGTATGACCCGCTTCGGGTAACCCAGCACCCAGGCTGTCAGGGCTAAACCAAAATTGTCAAAGAGCAAATTTACAAGTTTAAACTTTTAAAAAAGTTCGTTCTTTGAAAATTGCTAAACTTATCAAAAAGGAAGGACCATCTTTGATTTTAGCCACCAAATCTCCCGTCTTGTAGTATTTTAAAATGCTCATATTAGACTTGTCAAATTTTTGTCTTGACAGAAATTATCCTATCGTTTAGCATAATGTTACTTCTGCTGGTCCAACCATCAACAAGAACCAAAAAGGGAGGAAGGAATATGTATCCACTATCGCCGGCTAGAATTTATGTTTTGGAACGAGTCTATCAGGATAGCCGTTGGGTAAAACGATTGGAAAGAATCCTTCGTAGTCTTAATAACGCTCCTGACCCGGTAATCATTACTGGAAAGAATCTACCGGAAGTCCTGGAAGAACTAAAAACTCTCTGGCCACCAGCCACAGTGCCTCCAGAATTGCCTAAATCTTTCACCCGTCCCCTGGTTTTTACCACCATGGAATTACACTTGCCCAGACCCAATCTGAAAAACCTTCTGGATAAATGTCCTAAAGGAACAAGCCTGGGAGAACTGGAAAACATATACGGGCATATGTCCACCGCTATTGATCAACACCCTCATAGCCGAGACCAGGAGAATAATTGTGTTTGCTGGCCTACCTACAACTTTGGCACCATCGTTGGCTGTTCCCATGGGTGCCTTTACTGCGGGGAAGGCCGAGAAGGAAAATTCTTGTCTGTGGCTCTGAATCTGGAAGAAATTATGGAAAAGGTCGTCCGACCAGTGATAGAAGCTAACCCCTGGAATCGGGTTTTCCGGATGATTCTTCAAGGGGCTGACCTGATTACTTTTGAGCCAGAATACGGATTGTTTGATCTCTTTTCCCAGACACTGGCTAGTTACCCTGAACGTTATGGCCATTTCCACACCAGCAGCGCCAATGTGGACTGGCTGGCTGAGTTAAAGCATAAAGAGCGACTGGTGGGTGTTTGGTCAGTCAGTTGTGAAAAGGTGGCGCAAGAAATTGAACTCGGCACCGGAAAAGCCACTGACCGGTTTGATGCAGCCAGAAAATGTCAGGAGATAGGTATTCCAGTCAGGTTCAAATTTAAGCCGGTTATTCCGGTGAAAGATTGGCAGAAAGAATATGCGGCTGTCATTGACTATGCTTTGAAAAACACCCAACCGGAATCAATTGGTTTTTGCCTCTACATCTGGAATACTTTTGAATCTATGTCAAGAACCCTTCCCCTGGATTTACTTGACCCAGAATGTGTTCAGGCAGCTAGAGAAGCCCAGGAAGAAATGAAAGGAAAAAGATGCGGCCCCTTCCCCCATGAAACCAGAAAAAACATCTATCGTTTTCTCATTCAGGAGGTAAGACGCCGTAATAAGGAAATTCTTCTGTATCTATCCACTGAGACCAGAGAGATGTGGGATGAGTTGAAGGATGAATTGGGACAGGACCCAAGATTTTATATCTGCGGATGTAGTTCAGTGGCTGTGCCAGGGAAAAAACTCGCTCTTAATCCTGGACTGCGCTATTCCACTTATAACGTTACCCCTGTGTAACCGATGAGCGGAGAGAATCTTCATCTGGAGAAATTTTTTTCTTGTGTTGACCCGGTGACTGGCAGAACAGTGATAAGATTAACCTCTTTGGAACATCACTGCCACCATCCTTACTTCTACTACCGGGCCTTCTCTCCAGATAGCCGTTTTCTCTTGTACAGTTCTAATCAGAGTGGGACAGTTTGTCTTTACTGCCTTGATCTAGAAACTGGTGAAAGTAGGCTGCTGAGCTCTCTTTCTAAAGTGAACACATTTTCCAGCACCTTTTCCGCCGATGGACGGTATGTCTACTTTCCGGCTGGCGATGTTCTCTATCGGTTAGAATTCTCTTCTGGCTTAACAGAAGAAGTCTACCGACAGAAACCACCTTTTAACGGCAGGGGTATCTACCCTGGTTTCAGCGACAATTTCCGCCTGGTACTCCTGGCTCAAATCCACCAGGAAGATGTCTATCATGGAAAACAGGGCTGGGATTTTTATGAACCCCAGTGCCGACTAAAGCCTCGGTGTCGACTCCTTCTGGTTAACCTCCAAACAGGAGAAGAAAAAGTAGTCCTGGAAGAAAGGGGCTGGTTAGGCCATCCCCAGGTTAGGCCAGGAGACCAAGAAACTCTCATGTATTGTCACGAAGGTCCTCACTACTTGACTGATAGCCGGATTTGGCTGATCCAGGCGGATGGCACCAGGAAAAGGTCTATTGGTTATGGCGAAAAATCTTCTGAGGAAAGAAAGGAAATTGTCACTCATGAATACTTCACTCCTGATGGTCGTTATATCGCCTACACTCATTTCCCTGCAGTTTACGGACAGGACGGTACTATTAGAATGACAGAGGTAGATACCGGTAAAGAAATTATCCTTGGGCAGGTCCACAACTATAGCCATCCTTTTCATTCTCCAGATGGCTGCTTCATCGTAGGAGACGAGGTTAACAAATCAAACCCGGCTTCGGCTTGCATCTGGCTGTTTGACATTGCTCGGCGCCAGGAAAGTTCTTTATGCTTGCACGGCTCCAGTTTCGCCCCTCGCGG
>JAMWDF010000251.1 GCA_023818865.1 Candidatus Omnitrophota bacterium | reverse complement strand
GGAATAACCAGTCCTTGATGCAGCTTCTTGAGAATTGCCTCCTCCGGTAGCGGATAGTCATTCATTGTCTTTGTCCTTTCCCTCTGAAAAAGGCGTCCCCGGATTTTTTGAACTTTCTTACCTTTTATTGTACTATTAAGTTTATGGCACGCAAAAAACAGGGAAACGGGCGAGATTCCAATCCTAAGAGACTGGGAACAAAGGTCTTTTCCGGGCAGATAGTGAAAGCCGGCGATATCATTGTTCGCCAGAAAGGGAGTCGGATACAATCCGGTCGAAATACTGGTTTGGGGCGGGATTTCACTATCTTCAGCTTGGTGGATGGAGTCGTGAGGTTTGGCACCCGCAATGGGAAAAAGATTGTCCAGGTTGTCCCTCTGGTTGGATGATTCAAACCGGACTGGCTTTCTGTGAAGTTTCCTTTATCCGGCGGGCTTTGAAAACAAGCCGGCGGGAAGATTTTTTTGCCAGAGAGGAATTAGCCTGGGTGACCGGTGCCAGACAGGCAATTCATTTAGCTGGGGTCCTGGCGGCGAAAAAAGCCTTTCTCCAAGCCTTGGGTTGCCCAGAGTTTTCCCGCCTCAGTGAAATAGTTGTAGAATTTCTTTCAAATGGGTGTCCTACACTTCAGGTGAAAAGTAGTACTCTGAAAAAAATTTTGAGGGGAAAGAAAATTTCTCTTTCTATTTCCCATACGAAAAACATAGCCACCGGGTTGGCTTTAGTCTACCTGGACCGGAGACGATAGACGGAGAAGGAGATGAGGGAAAAAAACTCAAACAGGTTACCATGGCAGGCAAGGGCGGCCAATACTCATAAAGGCAGTTATGGCCACTTGTTTATTCTTGGAGGCAGCCCTGGGTTGACTGGCGCGGTTTGCTTGGCCGCTCAGGCTGCTATGAGAAGCGGAGTTGGCTTGGTAACAGTGGGCATTCCGGAAAGCCTTAATCCTATCATTGAAATGAAATTGACAGAGGCGATGAGTAAGCCGCTACCGGAAACTGACTGTTTTACTTTCTCTCAGAAGGCGATAAAGCCAACCTTAGATTTTATTTCTTCCCGGGTGACGGCCGTAGTTTTGGGACCAGGAATTTCTCTGCAGTCGGAAACATCTGAATGGGTAAGAGAACTTCTTCCCCAACTATCCATTCCCATGGTGATTGATGCTGATGCCCTGAAGATTATCGCGGCAGCTAAAGATGTTCTCAAAAAGCTAAAGGCACCGGCTGTGCTCACTCCTCACCCAGGGGAGATGAGTTTTCTGGTAGAGACAACCACGGAAAACGTTCAGCGGAACAGGGAAAGAATTGCTGAAGAACTGGCCAGGGAGTATCAAGTCACGGTAATCCTAAAAGGCCATCGGACCGTGATCACCGATGGCCAGCAGACAGTAATAAATTTGACGGGGAATCCAGGAATGGCTACTGCTGGCTCCGGAGATGTTTTGGCTGGGATTGTCGGGAGCTTCTTGGCTCAAAAGATGGCCGTTTTTGAGGCGGCGCGGTGGGCGGTGTATATTCACGGGCTGGCTGGAGACTTAGCGGTGGCCACCAAAGGAGAAATATCCTTGATCGCTTCCGACCTGATTGATTACCTGCCAGCAGCCTTCAGTTTTATTGCCGGTTAACCTCTGGGGAAGGTGGAGAGATAAATTCTTCTCAGGTGAAAGACTACGCAAGCAAGTTTAGATTTGACCCTGTCGGCATTTGCTTCTATACAGAGATTTGAAGGAGCACCGAAGCAGGCTGACCCGAGGCACATTTTCCCTGACGCGCGGGCGATGATAGTAATGAGGTTCGGAATTTTTGGGCGATATCTGCGCGGTATTGAAGAAGGCACTTTCTTTATTGCCTATCCCAGTATAGGCTATGCCGGGATTAACACTATTTACCAGCCAGTAGTTCTTCAAAACTTCTGTAATTTTCTGAAGGCTGAGAGGTATGGAGCCGCGCATTCCCAACAATTTCTCCTAAACCTATTCTTTTGGCGAAATAAACCCAGCCTAAAGTCAGCCGGTTTCTCCAGATAAACCAGCGCCGGATGTCTTTGTTCATTTAAGAATTGTTGCTTTCTGGGCCGGTTTGGCAGAGATTGGTATAGCAAGATATTTCTTCTTCCAGAATTTGGTCCCTAGCACCGGTTGGTAGCAGTGTTAAGCGAAGGTCTGCTTAGGGGACCCATTCAGGCGCTGCCAGTCTTGGAAGCTATGTTTGTTCAGGAAACTGGACTGCCAGGTGGTAAGTCTTTGTCCAGAGTAAGAATTGCCAATTGGTTGCCGGCTAGGGAAGCAAGAATCATGCCGTGACTTTCAATTCCCCGGATGTTTTTCGGAGCCAAGTTGGTCAGAACAATCACATTCTTGCCCACCAGGTCCTCTTTCTGGTACCAGGGCTTAATTCCAGCCACCATTTTTCTTTGCTCAGTGCCGAGGTCTACTGTTATCAGGTAGAGTTTGTCGGCATTAGGATGATCTTCTACAGAAACGACCTTACCTGTCCGTAAGTCCAACCTTTTGAATTCTTCATAAGAAATATCCATTTTGCCCCCTGGTAGTGATGGTCTTGACTGTATTTATACTCTAAAAGTCTATCTGTGTCAAAAACTCGGGTAAAAAGCTGACTTGTGATTATCTCTTTGGGGAGTTAAACTAAAATATAAAGGAGAAAAAAAGAGCCTTAAATCAGAGAGAAAAATGACCAGCCGAGAAGTAGTAATTAAGACGGTCAGGTTTCAAAAGCCAGCCTGGCTGGCCCACAGTTTTCCTGAGCCTTATGGGACAGACTTCGCTGGGGTAGGGCTGGAACCGTCACCTGATGCCCGTCCTTCTTCTGGGGTGGATGAGTGGGGAGTAGTATGGGAGAATATCGGTGTTGGCCACTTAGGTCAGGTTAAGGAGTATCCGCTAAAATCCTGGGATGATTTTGGGAAACTTGTTGTGCCTGACATCAACGACCCGAAGAGATATCAGGGATTGCGCCGAGCTAGAGAAAAAGCTGGGGATAAATTTCTTTTAGGTGGAGGTC
>JAMWDF010000250.1 GCA_023818865.1 Candidatus Omnitrophota bacterium | reverse complement strand
GCAGCTGAAGAAGGCTTTTCTTTGGCGACTGATCTGGTTGAATACCTGGTTCAGAAAAAAATACCATTTAGACAAGCCCATCGGATTTGCGGTCAGATTGTCCGTTACTGCCTTAAAACAAGAAAAAAGTTGACGTCTCTCACCCTGGAAGAATATCGTTCTTTTTGCCGCTTGTTTAACCGAGATGTTTACCACCGTCTGAAAGTAAAATCGGCAGTATCGTTAAGAAAATCATTCGGAGGGACTTCTCCCTTCAACGTCAAAAGAGAGTTGAGAAGATGGAAGATGATCTTAAGAAAATAAGTGATGGCGCCCTCAGAGACGAAAACGGACACCTTTGTCTGGAAGGAGTACCGTTAGAAAAAGTCGCTAAAGATTATGGGACTCCCTGTTATTTGTACAGTCACCAGGTACTCACCAATCGGATTAACTCGCTGCAAGCCGCCTTTGCTCCATTGAGTCCCTTAATCTGTTACTCGGTAAAAGCCAACTCCAATTTAACCATCCTGAAGCTCATGAAACATTACGGACTGGGACTTGATGTGGTTTCTGAAGGGGAATTGCGCCGCGCTATTAAAGTAGGATTTCCCAGCATGAAGATAGTCTTTGCCGGTGTAGGAAAAACTACTCAGGAAATTGACTTAGCCGTCAAGCACCAGATTTTTTGTCTCACCGTGGAAAACGAAGAAGAATTGGCTCAGGTTGAAGAACGAGCCATTAAAAACAGAAGCTGTCTCAGATGCCTGCTCAGACTTAACCTTGATATTGACATTGATACGCACCATTATGTAAAAACAGCCAAAAAAGAGAGCAAATTCGGGCTTGACCTGACTACCGCAGCCAGACTTTTGACTAGGAGAAAAAAGTGGCTTGGAGCAAGAATTGTCGGGATACACTTCCATCTTGGTTCACAGATTAAGGAAACAATTGGTTATGAGCTCGCCTTGAAAAAAGCTAAGGCGTTTTGCCAGGAGAATAACTTTACCCCAGAGATTCTTGATATTGGCGGCGGCTTCGGCATCCACTACGCTCCCCAAGACCAAGTCTGTCCAATTACCACTTTCGCCTCTGTTATCAAGGAGGCGCTGGCTCGCTGGGCAAAAGTAAAACTCGTCCTGGAACCTGGTCGGTATTTGGTGGGTAACAGCGGATTCCTTCTTACCGAAGTCCTTTACATAAAACAGCGGCCGGATGGAAAAACCTTTGTTATCGTTGACGCGGCCATGAACGACCTGGTGCGACCATCTTTTTACAACAGTTATCACCACATCCTTCCGGTTAGGAAGACACTAGGGGGAACTTTTGTCGCTGATGTCGTTGGCCCAATTTGTGAAACCGGAGACTATCTGGCTCGGGAAAGAAGATTACCTGGTTCACTTAAGAGAGGCGACCTCTTGGTAATAGCTGGAGCAGGTGCCTATGGTTTCAGTATGGCTTCTAATTACAACAGCCGGCGCCGCCCCTGCGAGATTTTGGTACAAGATAAGAATACCAGCCTGATACGAAAGCGGGAATCTTTCTCCGACCTCTGGCGCCTGGAAGAATTATGAGATTTTTCAACGGACAGACTTCAAAAGGAATTTAGCCCAGCCAGGGGTGGTAACTTTCTGACCGTCCTGGTCAATAATCATTCCCTCAACCCCATCCAAGTTACGAAGCAATTGCATGCCCTGTTCCCGACCGAGCACAAAACAGGCTGTAGCCAAGCCATCCGCTGTGGCACAATCAGAAGCAACTACAGTAACACTGGTAGGAAAGCCCTGCACTGTCCGGCCAGTCCGCGGGTCAACAATGTGACCATACTTTTTACCTCGAATCATCAAGTAACGCTGATAATCACCGGATGTGGCTATCCCCCTGTCCGAAAGAGAAAGTATAGCCAGGATATTGCTTGCTTTCCACGGATTCTGAATCCCCACCTGCCAAGGATAACCTTCTGGATTAAATCCCCAGCAAAAGATATCCCCTCCTCCGTCCACCAGACCATGACTGAAACCAGACACCCGCAACATTCTAACCACCTGATCAACAATGTATCCCTTGGCTATCCCTCCCAAATCCAGTTTCATCCCGGCAGGCATGGAGAGATGGTCTCCCTCAACTCTTAGTTTTTCCCAGCCAACGCTTTCCTTTGCCTTGATTATCTCACTTTCCCGCGGGGCGCGCCTTGTTTTCTCTGCTTTTCGATAAAGAGACACAAGGGCACCACAGGTAGGGTCAAAAGCACCGGAAGAAAGCTGACTTATGCTTAAAGCCCGTTTGATTAAATCCTTCATGGCGGGAGAAAGTCTACCCCCGTGCAAGCGGTTAATTCTGGAAAGCTCGCTATCCGATTGGTGGACACTGAAAACCTTCTCTAACGATTGAATAAGGTCAAAAGCACCGGACAAAGCCTCTTTGGTACCTGGTGTTTCTGGAAGCGTAATTCGCACGACTGTACCCAGAACTGTCTCACTCCGGCTAATACTCTGATAGCGTGGATAGGGCAGGGCAATACCAGACAAAGAAAGGACCAAACAAAACAAGGCAATACGACCATAGGTCATTGAAACTACTCCTCTAAAATTTAAAACCAGGCAGTGCTAAAGAATCATCTTCCATTCCACAGTTCTTTTCTGAGCCTTTTAGTAAGTATACCATACCCAGTGTCAAAACTTGTTGTTTTGACAGCCCCTTTTCAAGATGGCATCATAATCAGGCATAAGACGGCTCTAGTTCAGTAAACAGCATAGGTTATTCGGCAGTTTCTTCTTCCAAACAGAAAGGAGGAAATCCAATGGCTATTCGTAGAAAAATAAACTGGTTATCGGTGTTGATGCTCACATTATTGCTCGGGTTAAGTGCCTGTAAGTCCCAAGAGACCAATCTGCCTTTTGAAATCCTAGAGCAAGAGGAAAGAAATCTCACAGGACAGATTTATGAAGCTCGTGAGCCAGGGTTGATCATCGTTGCTCAACCCGACGAGGTAGCAGAGTTGGACGATTGGGTTACCGAGACTTCCAAAGAGCAACTCCAAGTGATGGA
>JAMWDF010000030.1 GCA_023818865.1 Candidatus Omnitrophota bacterium | reverse complement strand
CTGGCTTTCTTCGGATCGGGAAAAATGACAGAAAGAAGGAAGAAATTTTCCTGGCTGCGTCTTCGGAATCAATCGTTAGAGATTCATCTATTTCGCACAAAATAGGAATAGCCCGAGAAAAAACGACCGCAGAAAAGGAACCTATGAGGGTATACCCGGGCACCAGGGCCTCATCTCCTGGTCCAATCCCCAGAGCAACCAGGCCAGCCATAAGAGCCGAAGTACCACTATTCACCGCTAAGGCATGTTTTACCCCAAGGTAACTGGCTAAAGCCTGTTCCAGGTGCCACACTCTTGCCAGAAATTTCCCGTCTGAACGGTCACCGTAGCGAAAAAGGTAACCCTTTTCCATCATTTCAAGGTTCTCCTTTTTTCCTGTCTTCCTATAAAAATGGCCTCTGGTCCAGCCATTTCTTTCCTCCTTTAGCGGTTCAGTTCACTCTTTAAGAAGGCTGTCAATTGTCTTGTTGTCATCTTCCACAGTCGCTTCCCGATAATTTTCCTGGCTAACCTCGGGTCTTCCTCTTCTCTGACCGTAAAATCAGCTGTTGGCTTACCCCGAAAGGTAGAATCATCTACTATTGCCCACCGGACATTCTTCAGTTTTTCTGGCAATGAGGGCAAAGCCTTTAACCTCACCCCGGAAGGATAAAGAAACATCATCGTCGCTGTCTCCTCCAGGGTAGCATGAGACCAGGAACCATTGGGATAATTCACCATCGGCATCACCAGCAATATCCAGCCAGAGCCTCTCGCGTTAAACTCATTTTGAAGTCGTCTTAAGACTTGAAGATGATTCTCGGCGCCATGGCCATTAACCAAAACCACCCTCTTGAACGACCAGCGGTTAACCACCATCTCCAGGAGGTCTTTCAACACCACTGCCAGGGTTTCTTCGCGATAATAAAGGCTGGCTAACAAATTGGCCGGGAAATCCATGCCGACAATATATTCTTCGCCGCTAAAACCTATATTCCTCAACATCTCACCAGAACGTTCTCTTTCAGTCCCGACAAACAATGTGGGCAGAACAAGACCACCAAGTCTTGAAGCCAGAAACAAAGCTGCTGCCTCTGCCCGGAGGGCATCCACCCCCATTGGCAGATGAGGACCGTGCCACTCCACAGGACCTAAAGGTAAGAAAACCAACGAATTTTTTTCTCTTTCCCGAATAATCTGCTCAGGACGCAAGTATTGAATCCGTCGCTCTTTCATCTTTTCCTCTCCTGGTGGGTCTGACAGGGTTTTGGTCCTAGGATATAATATTGTGTCATCACCGCTCAAATTTCTTCACTTGAGTAACTGACTAAATTTTCGGCTAAAGAAATGAACAACCGGGAAAGATTTATTCGCACCCTTAAATTCTTGCCTTGCGACCATCCACCGATTTATCCCGAACCGGTTTGGTTAACTACCCTCCAGACCTGGCGAAAACAGGGACTGCCAGAAAATGTAACGGTGGCTGAATACTTTGGGTTGGAACCTTTGAACTTTATCTACGCTGGACCCCAGACTGGAATTTTCCCTCCCTTTCAGGAACAAGTAATTAAAGAAGTTGACGGATGGATAATCAAGATTGATCGGTATGGCCGGACTATTCGCGATTATAAGCATCAAACTACCATGCCGGAATGGCTTGATTTCCCGGTTAAGACACCGGCAGACTTAAAGCGGCTCGTTGAAGAAAAGTTTAGTCCGGACAGCCTAACGGCTCGCTGGCCAATAAACTGGTCTGAGCAGGTCAAAACATGGCAATCTGATGGTAAGAAACGAGACTATCTCCTTTTCCTTGATGGCGGGTGTTACTATGGTATTCTGCGTAATCTCAGCGGAGTGGAAACAGCCAGTTATCTTTTTTATGATGCCCCTTCTCTTGTCCACGAACTATTTGAAAGAATCAACTTTTTCTGCCTTGAAGGAATCAAAAGAGCCGCCAGAGCAGGCCTGGAAATTGACTACCTTGGTTTTGGGGAGGACATTGCTTTTAAGACCGGGGCTCTGGTTTCACCCGCTCTTTTTCGCCAGTTCTTTTTCCCCAGGTACCAAAAGGTGGTCACCGCCGCCAAAGAAGCCGGAATTTCCTTGTTTGTGTATGACAGCGATGGTTGTCTTTTACCCCTGCTTAAAGATTTGCTTGAATCCGGAATTGACTGTTTCTGGCCCTGCGAAGTAGCCGCCGGGATGGAGCCGCTTGTCCTCAGGAAGAAGTTTGGCCGGCGAATAAAAATGCTCGGGGGAATAGATAAACGCTCTCTGGCTAAAGGACAGCCAGCCATTCGCAGGGAGATTGAAAGTAAACTGCCAGTAATACAGGAAGGAGGTTATATCCCCAGGATTGACCATTCTGTTTCTTCAGACATTAATCTGGAGAACTACCGCTTCTATCTCTCTTTTCTCCAGGAAAAATTAGCCGGAGGTTAAACACTACCACAGGGAAAGCTATTTCTTTTCTAATGGAGGGAAAAATGGTGAGGAAATCTTTCATGAATGAAGAGTTTTGCCTGGCAAGTCCCCTAGCCAGGACACTTTATCATCAATATGCAGAAAACCAACCGATTATTGATTATCACTGTCATCTGCCGGCAAAACTGCTGGCTGAGGACCACCGGTTTCAGGACCTCACGGAAATCTGGCTGGCCGGAGACCACTATAAATGGCGGGCGATGAGAACCAACGGTGTGCCTGAATATTTTATCACTGGAGAAGCCAGTAACTGGGAGAAGTTTCAGAAATGGGCTGAGACTGTTCCCTATACCCTGCGTAACCCACTTTATCACTGGACACATCTTGAGTTAAAAAAACCTTTTGGGATTACTGACCGTTTACTCTCTCCAAGAACAGCCGAAAGCATCTGGAATGATTGCAATCGGCTATTGGCCCAACCTGAGTTTTCTGCTCAGCGATTAATTCGTCAATGGAATGTTTTCCTTTTGTGCACCACTGATGACCCAACTGATTCCCTGGAATATCACCAGAAACTAGAAGCGGATTCTTCTTTTACCACCAAGGTAATCCCGGGCTTCAGACCAGACCGGGGATTGGCGGTAGAAGACCCCCAACAGTTCAATCAGTGGCTGGATAAACTGGCAGAGGCATCTGGAATTGAGATAAGAAACTGGTCTACCTACTTGGAGGCTCTGAGAAAAAGAGTAGATTTCTTCCACAGCAACGGTGGCCGAATCTCAGACCACGCTTTGGAAAAGCCCTGGGCAGAAGATTTCACTGAGCGGAAGGTTGACTTCATCTTCAAGCAAGTCAGAGCTGGGAAAAAACCTACCGTTGAACAAAGCGCCTGCCTCAAGTCAGCCCTGCTTTACCATCTGGGTTTGATGTATCAAGAATATGGCTGGACCCAGCAATACCACCTGGGAGTGATGAGAAATTGTAATACCAGGATGATGGCTGTTCTTGGACCGGATAGCGGATTTGACGCTATCGGTGACTTTGAACTAGCCAGACCGCTGGCCAAACTGCTGGATCGCCTTGACCGACAAAACCGGCTGCCCCAAACTATTCTTTACAACATAAATCCTCGGGATAATGAACTGCTGGTGTCTGTGGCTGGCTGTTTCCAGGGAGAGATACCAGGAAAAATTCAGGTTGGCAGCGCTTGGTGGTTCCTTGACCAGAAAGAAGGAATGGAAAAACAGATGAACGCTTTGTCCAATCTTGGCCTTCTGAGTCGTTTTGTCGGAATGGTCACTGATTCCCGATCTTTTCTGTCATTCAGTCGTCATGAATACTTCCGAAGAATTTTATGCAATCTGTTGGCTGAAGATGTGGAAAAAGGGCTTCTCCCTGGCGATGAGAAACTCCTTGGTGAAATGGTCCTTGATATCTGCTATCGGAATGCTGTCAGGTACTTTGGTTTCAATTTACCGAGCAGTGCTCGCTAAAGAAACATAGCTTAGTTTTAGGTATATTTACAGTAATGGAGATAAAAAGATTGCTGGAATTTCTGGTCATAACTATAGGGAGAAAAACTCATTCAAGAGACCATCTAAATACCAGTAAGCGCCACCAATGGTCAGCCCCCTAAGAGATGGTTTCCCTGCCTCTGGAAAGCTACAGTCTTTCTGCTTCCTCCAGAATTGATTATAAGTAGCGGATAAACCAGATTGTCTTGCCTGGTCAAGTTCAACCACCAGAAAAGAGAAGAAGCTCTACGGCCAAGCGGCTGGCCCGCAAAGCCATTCGCTTACCGTTGCCAAAAAAAAGAAAGGCCGCTCAAAAGTCTCCTTCCTCATCACTTAACTGAACCAGTCCCTTTCTTCAAAAGACTCTTGATAATCTCTTCTAATTCTTCCTGGTTCATCGCCCCAATTTTTTTCCGAATAATTCTCCCTTCCTGATTCACAAAGAAGGTAGTGGGCACTGCGTTTATACCACCATAGAGAGATTGAACCTTTTCATCACCCAGAACAATCGGATACTCCACCCGGTTCTGCTCTACTATTTTCTTGATGTCCTCTATTTTTTCGTCAATAGCTATCCCAATGAATTCTACTCCTTCCCCTCGGTAAGCCTGATGTACTTTCACAAAATCAGGAATCTCCCGGCGGCAAGGAGGGCACCAACTTGCCCAGAAATTCAGAACCACTACCTTGCCTTTGTAATCCGATAGTTTAACCGTTTTACCCGTTAACGACTTCAGAGAAAAATCAGGGGCCGCTCCATCAACAGCCAGGAGCAACCCAGCCAAAGCCAACCAGGCTGCTATTATCAAACCTTTCATTTCTCCCCCCGGTTATTAGCCATATTTTAGATTACCCCATTCTCCTTGGCAAAGTTATTGCCACAAAGAAACAGGCTGTGCTAAACTTTTTCCCAGGTTAGCCAGGATCAATCAGAAGCGGCTTTCTGAAAATAGCATAGACGGATGATGAAAAAACTCCCAGGCATTGTTTTTTCCCTTATCCTCCTGTTGATTGTCTCTGCCCTGATTTTTACCAACAAAAGACAGCTCTTAACCATACCCTTAACAAGCAGGTCGGATTCAACCGAACCGGAAACAGTGAACCTCTGGGCTGACTTTGAAGAGGTAAATTCTAACTGGCAAACTGAACCTGAAGGGAAATTGCTTCCGGTGAACACCCATGCCTGGCAGGGTGAAAGGTCTCTCCAGGTCAGCCCGGGCGGGGCCAAAAGCTTTTCTGTATTTTACTCTGGCCGACTGGACTGGTCCCGGTGGTCCAGGCTGGAAGGGAAGGTTTGGGTACCGACTGTCAGTTCTCAACTCATCAAGGTTTTTCTTTTGCTCCGCGATGAGGAGCATTTCTGGTACCGCTGCCAGTCCCCGAGCCAGATTACTCCTGGTTGGAATGACATCGGTTTCCGCCTTAATGAGTCAACGGATTGGCTGCCTCTTAATCATCACCGTCCCTGGTCAGAACAGGTAGCCAGAACGATCAGCCAGGTCCGCTTTTATTTTCAAGCCGAGAAATCCCTACCTGAATTTTTCCACCTTGATTATTTATGTCTGATCGGACCAAAAAAGATTTTAGAAAAGCCACTGGTAATTTATGATTTTGTGCCTGGACCAGCCAGGTTACCCCGTTATCATCTTTGGGAATCAAGTTTCCTTCTCTCCCGCAGCTACTCTAACCCCTTTGACCCGGAATGTGTTGAAGTTATTGCCACCTTTGTCTCTCCAGACGGCTCAAGAATAATTATCCCTGCTTTTTACTACCAGGAATACCAACGCCAATTGATTGAGGGAAAGGAATACCTTACCCCGGTAGGAGACAGTCGCTGGGTAGTCCGGTTTACGCCAACGGTTGCTGGTCGTTACCGTTACTTTTTCGCGGTGAAAGAACAAGGCAGAGAACATCACTTTCCCGGTTCTTCTTTTTATTGTCAAGATTCAGCTGAACCTGGATTTGTTCGGGTGAGTCAAAAAGATTGCCGTTTCTTTCAACACGATGACGGCAGTTTCTATTACCCAATTGGTCTCAACATCATTTCACCCTGGGATACTCCTTACGGTATTAGGTATCTGCCCACCAGGCCGGTCGGCCGGGAAACTTACGCTTACGACGACTACTTTGAAAAGATGGCGGCCAATCAAATGAATTTTATTCGCCTCTGGATGGCTTATTGGTGGTTGGAACTGGAATGGAATCAGGAAAAGGGGCCTTTCTCCGGATTGGGTCGCTATAGCCTACAGAATGCCTGGCGACTGGACCATATTGTTCGGGAAGCAGAAAAGAAAAATATAAAAATCTTGCTCACCATCAACAACCATACTCGGCTGACCAGCTGGGGCTGGTCAGATAACCCTTACAATGTGGCTGCCGGAGGGTTTCTCCGAGAACCCCGGGAGATGTTCACAGATAAACTGGCTAAGAACCTGTTTCAGAAAAAAATGCGTTATATTATCGCCCGTTGGGCGTATTCTCCGGCAATTTTCTCCTGGGACCTCTGGAGCGAAGTGGACCTGACATCCGGCTACCACTCCGAACGTGTCAGAAAATGGCACCAGGAAATGGCTAGATTCATTCGGGAGATTGACCCCTGGAGACATCTGATTTCCACCCATTTCTGCCAACACCCCCGAACCAAGGATCTAGCTGATTTGCCTGAACTGGATTTTATTCACAGCAATGCCTGGGTAAACGTAGCGACTCTATCTGATTCCCAGGTTGAAGCAATTGAGCAGTTTTACCGAGACCTCTCCGGCTACGGGAAACCAGTTCTTATTTCGGAATATGGAGGCCACTGGGCTGGTACCCAGATAGAGATAATGACCAGAGACTTACATACCGGCTTGTGGGCAAATGCGATGAATCCGCTGGCCGGCACTCCTCTCTTCTGGTGGTGGAACCTGGTCCACCAGGACGATTTATACTTTCATTACCGGGCTTTAGCGGCTTTTCTTTCTGGAGAAGATTATCGTCAGGGAAATCTTCAGATAAGAAAGGTCATGTTGGCCAAAGGTCACCCGGCAGCTGGCGTCTGTTGTTTGGCTGGAGATGACGTTGGTTTTCTTTGGATTTATAACTTTTCCTCAGCCCTTAGACTGGTGGAAGAAAAAACTGTTATTCAGGGACTTGACCTAACCATCCCTGGTTTGAAACCAGGAAGATATAGTGTGGAATGGTGGGACACTTGGAAAGGAAATATTTTTAAGCTAGAAGAATCCACCAGCGTTGAAACTGGCTTGACGCTGACCGTTCCTCCTTTCGCCGATGACCTCGCCGCAAAGGTAAAGTGTTACCATGAATAGCAGAAATGTTACTTTCAGCACTTTCTTGCTGATCATTCTTCTGGTTAGCCATTTAGCCTATCCGGCAGAATCAGCCATTCCCTGGTGGAATGATGCCTGGCGTTTCCGAAGCCGGCTGAAAATTCTCACTGCCGGCCTGAATACCCGCATAGAGACAGCAGTCTTTCCTTTTACTCTGACTGAAGATACCAGAAAAGACCTCTCTGATTTGAGAATTGTTACCGCTGAGGGAGAGCCGCTTCCCCTGTTTGCCGAGCGCAACCAAGATGGGTCAATTTTTGTCTATTTCCCGGTAAAAGCCTGTCCCACTGATTACTACCTTTATTATGGAAATCCTTTGGCGGAAACCCCAGAAGTTTCCTACTCACCCAGATTTTTTCCCCTGTCTCTGGAGACCAGGAGAAAAAATTTCCGGACCCATCCCCGCTCCTTGACTGAAATGGTTAAACTTTTTCAATCTTCAGGTAATATTTATGGCCATGGTCGGCGAAGGAAAATCGATGATTTAGAAAATCCATTCGGACCCAACACTCACTTTGTTGGTCTTTATCAGGGATACCTCTTCTGTCCGGAGAATGGCCTATATTTTCTGGCTACCAATTCCGACGACGGCTCTTTCTTATTAATTGATGAACAACTGGTTGCCTCTTGGCCTGGTTCTCATGAAAAAGAAGCTGGAGCCAACCGACCCTTGGAGAATCGCTGGAGTCACTGGGGCCAAATCTATTTGCAGAGCGGCCTGCACAAGATTGAGTACTATCATGAACAGGGGGGCGGTGCTTGTCTGGCTAGGGTTGGTTGGAGAAAACCTGGTGACCAAAGTTTCTCGGTCATACCCGAGGAATATTTCCTACCTTGTCTGAAAGCTGCGCTGGCCAATAGGGAAGAGAGAGGGAAAAGCCTGACCTCTTTCTTCACGGCAGAAATCCTGGAAAATGTGCTGTTCACCGGTTGGCCAAGACCGCTGCTGAAGGTTCGCTTTCAGGAGGCTATTACGCCAGCAAACCAGCCAACTTCCAGACATTGGCAATTTCCGGATGGCTTCATCTCCGAACAGAGGATGGTCGTTTGGGTGGTGGAAGAAAAAAAGCCTTTTTCGGTAAGTCTTACCGTAAAAGACAGCCAGGGAAATACCAGCCGGTGTCAACAAACCTTCTGTTTCCAAAAATCATCAGCACCGGTGAGATTTGATTTTACCTTGGGATATAAACCCCTGCCTTATCTGGTGAGCTCACCAGTGGACCTGCCAGTTTGGATAACCAGTTATTCTGACACTGGCCTGGAGTTAACCTCGGTTTGGTCAATCCAGGATAGCACTGGGAAGACTATCACCCGCAGTCAGGAAACATTTTTCTTAAAGCCGGAAGATACTCAAACCTTGCCTTGGCCTGCTGGTCCATTACCCAAAGAAAGCCAGCGGACAATTTCCATTCGTTATGGGCAGGTCAATTTAGCCACCAGTAAACTGGTTTTTCTTTCACCTGATTCGGACCTCTCCCACCTGGAAATAAGAAACGACCAACTTTACCAGAGAGGGAAAAGAGTTCTTTTGAGACTGTCTACCTTTCACACTAATAGAGAAAAATCTGGTTTGCTGCCTACTCTTAAGCCGGCTGAAACAAACCGGATCTCTTTGGCTGTTATCGGCAGTCCTCTTTCTCTGCCTGAGCAAACCTCCTGGGCCAGCCTTCTGCCAGAGCAAATTAAAAAATTAAAACCGCACCTGCGAATCCACTACCGATTCTACCCAACCGATGATAAACTGAACCTGCCTTCTTTCGTCCAGGCGGTAACCTGGCTTCACCAGGCGACTTATCCCAAAGCTGACCTGGTTATTCTTCTCCCTGGGGTTAATGAGCAGATTTTCCCTTACTGGCCAAACGAGTTTTCTGCGGGCCTAAGATTTCTAACTCAGGCCCTTAAGCACCAGGGAAGCGTTCCGGTATTAGCCATTCCTCCAGCGTTGCCTCAAAGAGAAAAACAGGCTTACCCTTTAGCTCTGCAGATGAAAGAAGTGGCTCTGAGAGAATCAATTGCCCAGGTAGATTTTTTCAGCCTCTTTCGTTTTTCTTCGAAAGAGAAACCTGGCAGATTTTCTTACCGTTACTCAGAAGAGCTGAACCAGATTAATATAGCCAAGTTGTGTACCCGCTTGTTATTGACAGATGAGAAAACCAGGGACCTCTTGCGCTGAAGAAATTCTTCTTCCGGGTCTATCCTTGGAAGAAAGCGCTGCTTTGCGGCTGACTGCCAAACAAGGCGGATGGCTTCTCGGGGGAATCGCCGGCTTTCTTTACCTGGTTAGTCGTTACCCTTGGGGCGTTCTGTTTTTCCTCAATGCCTCGGTGACTATCTTTTATCTCGTCTTGACCATCTACAAGATACTGCTCATCTGGCCAGCCGAGGATGAGAAAATTTCTCAGCCGAAGATGCCGCAGCCTGAACAATGGCCAACTTACACTGTTTTGGTTCCTCTCTATCAGGAAGCTAAGGTAGTCAACCAGATTATTTCTGCCCTAAATAACCTTGACTATCCGTCAGAATGCCTGGATATCAAGCTTCTCCTGGAAGAAGATGACACCGCCACCATTGAAGCTGTGGAAAAAATTGCTCTGGGTCCACCTTACCAAGTAATTCTCCTATCTCCCTGTCACCCAAGAACTAAGCCAAAGGCTTGCAACGAAGGGTTGAAACAAGCCAGAGGAGAATACCTGGTAATTTATGATGCTGAAGATAAGCCAGAACCGGACCAGCTAAAAAGAGCTGTTTTAGCCTTCGCTCAGGCGTCACCTCTCGTTGCCTGTTTCCAGGCAAAACTTAATTTTTACAACGCCAGCCAGAATTTGTTAACCGCTTGGTTTGCTGCTGAATACTCAGCCTGGTTTGATTTATACCTACCCGGACTGGCCAGACTTGATGCGCCTATCCCTTTAGGCGGCACGTCCAACCATTTCCGGGTGGATGTTCTCCGGACTGTGGGTGGCTGGGACCCTTACAACGTCGCTGAAGACTGCGATCTGGGAATTAGACTATACCGTCGTGGTTGGCGAACAAGAATCCTTGATTCTACTACTTGGGAAGAAGCCTGCGGGCATCTTTCCCAGTGGTGGAAACAGCGGTCCCGCTGGGTAAAAGGGTATCTCCAAACCTATCTGGTTCATTTGCGCCATCCGATAACTTCGTTACGCCAATTAGGCTGGCAGAAAACGTTTCATTTTCACTTGATGGTCGGCGGGCTATTGCTCTGCTTACTGGTTAATCCGGTGTACTGGGGTCTGACTATTTTTTGGCTGATCACCAGAAGCCAACTGCTCAACCAATTTTTTCCCCCAGCCATTTTCTTCTTGAGCGCCTTTTGTCTATTTGTGGGTAACTTTGTTTTCGCCTACACCTGCGGTCTGGCTGTTTTCCGGCGACATGACGACCGGCTGGTAAAAGCAGCCCTTTTTACCCCGCCATACTGGCTTCTGATGAGCCTAGCTTCCTGGAAAGGTTTCTGGCAGTTTCTCTTCAAACCATTTCACTGGGAGAAAACTGCCCATGGTTTATTTACTCCTGGGGTTCAATCATGAACGACTTCTCTAAGAGATGGGAAAGCCGGTTCGTTTTTTTGATAACGAGCCTCGTTTTTTTTCTCAGCGCTAGGCAACTGGTTTTTACTAATAGTTTTATCTCCTTACCCATTCTTATCAGGACCGGACTGGCGATGGACCTATGGGCTAACCTTCGCCAGGGCAGACAAGGGCTGGTCTGTTCTTTTTTCTACCCGCCACTCCCTACCATTCTTTTTCTCCCGTTTGTCGCTCTCAAGTTTCATCTACACCGTTTTTTCTTTGGTTATCTGGTTACTTCTGTCATGGGTGGACTAACTGTTTTTTTTATCCATAAATCAGCCATCAGACAAGCCGTCCCTCCTCTTGGCCGGATAACCTTATGGATAATTTTTCTCCTCCATCCTTGGTGTCGGCTAATTTTTTCTGGTGGCAATGACTCCGCCTTTGTTTTTCCTCTGATAACTGGAACATTATACGGACTTTTAGCCTGGCATCAGGAAGAAAAAGTTCGCCATTTTACTCTGGTTAGCCTTCTGCCTGCCCTGGCTCTTGTCTCCCATCCTTTTGGCTTTATTCTGACAGCCAGCGTTTTCCTTATTTTGGCTTTTTCTCCAGTTAGCATCTTCTGTCTTCATCACCGACGCCAGGCAATATTGCTTCTTTATTTTTTCCCAGCCGCTTATACTGGTTGTCTCTGGTTACTGGGTAACTGGTTAATTATGGGCACCTGGAGGTACTTTCTTCTGGGGATAAGTGGGAAAAATCTCTTTTCCTACTTTCTTACTCCGACCGAGATAAATACTGCCTATCTCTGTAGCCTGGCACTGGTGTTAGCCGAAATGGCTAGTTTTCTTCTCTGGGGGAAGGGAAGGAACCAGGAGAAGTTTCTCTGCGCTTTGGCCGGGATTTGTCTTTTCGCTGTTGCGGTTGTTTCTCTCCTTTTCTTCCCAAAAGCCACAAAGTCCCTTGGGGAATTAACCTATTCCTGGCGACAAACCTGGGACCAGTTATCAGTGGATATGACAGCCCTGTCAAAAAGTTTCCCAGAAAGCGAAATAATGGTAGTAGATTTCTCCGGATATCTTTTCCGGTATATCTTGCCGGTCGCTAACCAGCCTATCCACCTATTTGACCTCGCCCGAACCGATTTTGTCCCGGAAAAACAACCGGCCTATCTTCTTCTACCTTCCGGAAAGTTAACCAGATGGCTACCGCCTGACCCTTTCTTTCATTTCTATCCAGACCTGCTCGCGCAAACACCCGCTTTTCTCCTAAGAGAATTCGTCACGCCTACATTCAACCTTTTCCGATTAATCGTCATACTACCTGAAAATTAAACTGTTCCCTCGTTGAAAAAGACATAAAGTCCATCTTTGCCAGGAGCAATTAAATCCAACCGCCCAATCCCTCTTAAATCAGCCAGCGCCATTTGAATCCCGCAACCCTTTGTTTCTCCCATTTTTCCATAACAGATTACCTGTTTAGAAAATGACTCTCCAGTCCACTTGAAGTAATAAATTCCATAGTCATCAAATTCACCCGGATCTTTTCCGCAATGAGCCCGGTGCCGTTTCCCTGCAATCAGTTCTCCCTGGCCATCTCCGTCTATATCCGCCCAGGCTAAGTCATGATATTGAGCGTTAAAAGGGTCAATCGGATGAGGCTTCCAGAATCTACGGGACCCATTCCGGCATTGCTGCCACCAGGTTAGTCCATAATCATGAGCCTGACCAACAATCAAATCACTCAGTCCATCTCCATCTACATCCACTACTAGAATAGGTATACTGGCCCGGCCAAGATCAAATTCTGGATGCCAACGCCATTTGCCTGCCCAACAATCCTCTGGGGCTTCCAACCAACCCTTAGCTAGGACGAGATCGGTTCGCCCATTTCCGGCAATATCTCCAGCTCCTAACCCGTGCCCCTGAGTCTCGTCAGAGGGAAAAGAATATATCAATCTTTCCTCAAAATTATTCTGCTTTTTTTCACATAGCTTCCAGACCTTCACCCAGCTGCTACCCGGAGTATTGGGGATAATTTCCAGATAGCCGTCGCCGTCTAAGTCCCAGGCCCTGGTGGTTTCAATATTTCCGGTTTCCGCAATCAGATGGACTTTCCAAAGTTCTCCAGGTTTACCCGGATTTTCCTTCCAGACAAGTCTCTTGCCGAACCATCCACCGGTAATAAAATCCATCCTTCCGTCGCGATTGACATCAATGGGAATCACCGAAAAATCGTCATAGTACTCTCCACAAGCCATCACCTCGCCAATAAAGTACTTTTGGCGAAACTCAGGTCCTTGGTACCAGTAAGCCCCAGAAACAATATCCATTACTCCATCCCCATCTACATCAAACACGCCTACGGCTTCATATCTCTCATCAGAGATCCATTCTTTACGCCAGCGTATCGGCATTTTTCGCTCCTTTCTCCGCGTCACAGTTGAGCCAGTTTAAGAAATCGGTTGGCGATGGCTAGAGCCGGGTCCAGAGGGACCGGTTGCCTCTTTATTCCCTGGGGAATGTTGATAGTAGGCAGTTGTCTCATCTTCTTTCCTTTAAACTGGGGAAGGTAATCCCTTTGGGCTTCCAACATTTCTTCAGTCATTTCCCGAATTTCCTTCAGGGTCAAAACTGCCGAGGTGAGTGGGTCCAGAGCTATTGCTTGCATCACCAGTTCCGGGTCTCCGAGGAAAGAAGCCTCCACCGCCAATCCTTGAACAATTACGTTGGTCAGGTTTAAAGCCGCGCACTGAACCGGAAGATTTCCCACTACCACCGGGTGCAATCCGGTTCTATCAGCATAGATTGGCACTTCCACACAGCATCCAGACGGCAGGTTGGTAATGTAGCCATCATTACGCACATTTCCATTAAAGCGAAAAACCTTCCCTGTCTCCAGAGCCTCAATTATATGGGAACAGTATTCCGCACTTCTTGGTCCAAGCTTGGTGGTTTCAAAAGAAAGAGGATCAGTCTTCTTGAATTTTTCATCCAACCTCCGGCAGTACTTGTAATAAGCGCCGCTTTCTCCCCCAAAGGCTGGTTCATCACAATAAAGATCTAACGCCTTTTTGTTTTTCCGGAAGTAAGGGAGATACTCAGAAAGATGCCCAGTGCTTTCGGTCATAAAGTAGCCGAAATGCCTGAATACTTCTCCCCGGACCTTTTCGTTGATATAATACTCCGGTTTCTCAAAGTTTTTTCTCAATATGGGATAAAGGTCCTGACCGTCTTTCTCTAATTTCAGAAACCAAGCCATGTGGTTAATACCGGCAGCTAAGTAATTAATTTCTTCCTTCTTCACCCCGGTATAGCTGGCAATCAGATCCAAAGTAGTCTGAACTCCGTGGCAGAGTCCAACAAACTTTAGATTAGGGACCCGACCGAGCGCCCAGCAACACATAGCCATCGGATTGGCATAGTTAAACAAAACTGCCTCGGGACAAAGTTTCTTCATATCCTCAGCAATTTCCAGCAAGGCCGGAATGTGGCGCAACGCCCGAAACACACCACCAGGACCTAAGGTGTCACCGATGCACTGGTCCACCCCGTACTTAAGTGGGATCTCATAGTCTTGCTGGAAGGTCTCCACTCCCCCCACCTGAATCATCACTACCACATAATCAGCCCCAGCTAAAGCTTCTTTCCGGTCAGTCGTCGCTTTTACCGTTGCTTTCACCCCATTATCCTCCACCATCCGTTTAACAAAACCGAACATCTTGTCCAGGCGCCGGTGAGTTAAAGCCATGAGACGGTATTCACTGCCGGCCAAAGCTGGCGTCGCCAGAAAATCAGCCATTAAAGTTTTTCCAAAAATCAGACTGCCTGCTCCGATCATCGCTATCTTGGCCATTGTCTGCTCCTTGTTTAAAAGTTAGCTTCATCTGTAATTGTAATTCGTTTTTCCCGGTCTTTTCAAGCTTTTCATTTCGTGTTAGGCTTTAAAAAAAGGAGACCCATGAAAAAATTGGCGGGTATATTTCTCTCCCTCGCTTGCCTAGTTATCGCTGCCGAAGAAATCAATCTTTCCCCTGGAGAAATGAAAACCTTCTCTCTGCTTTCACCGAAAAGCAACAAGGTTTACCTTGGGCTCACTGGTCGCTACCAGGCTGATGGTGAGGGAGAATGGCTCCAGTATCACGTGTCTCTGCGGCTAAATGGGAGGCTTCTTACTCATAAGGAAATTGTTGGCTCAAAAGAAATCATTTATCCTCGTTATGGAGTGTTAACCGCCAAAGGACCGCAACCGCGTTATGACCCGCAGAAACGGGTTTTCGCCTTCAAGCTGGATAACGATTTTCAAGTGAATAATCCTCCGTATCTCTGGGATAATCCTGTTCCTGCCACCACTGAGGGTTATAGCCATACCCTGACCCTGGATGTTACTGCTTTGGTCAAAGCAGGGGAAAACCGTCTGATCGTCTATAATTCTAACAGCTTCCAAAAACCTCGCCATGGTATTACCGGCGTATTTGTCATGCTTCCACCAATTCTGGCTGATCGTCCGCCTACCCCAGTGGCAGATATGTTTCCGGTTTATGCTCCAGTTTGGTATTATTACCAAAAATACCCGAAGTCTTTGAATAGTTATCGTTCTGCCTTGAAAAAATCAATTGACCCTGTTCTCAAGGCAGAAATTGCTGGTTCTATTGGCATTCATTATCTTTTCTCCAGGCAGAAAAGCTTAGCGGAGAAGTATTTCTGGGCATCTCTGGATTTCTCTGGAAATAGTTCAATCAGCGATGAAGTTAGGTTTCGTCTGATGCGTTTAGCTTTTGCCCGCAAGAAAATAGAGCAAGCCAGAAACCTGGTAGTAAATCTGGCCCCCTCAGCTTCCTCTTTCGCTGGGTTAGCACTCGCCTATTTTTCCGCTGTCACCGGACAAGAAAACTCTATTCGGCCAAGGGTAACGGCTAAACTACTAAACGAGGAAATCTGCGTAGATGGTCTTCTGGACGAGCCTGTCTGGGAAAAAATTTCTCCTTATTCCATTAACCAGGTAGTTGCTGGCATAAAAGTGAAAACTACTGGCTCTACCTTCCGGGTTTTTTATAATGACCAAGGACTGGCTTTTGGCTTTTCCGGACCGCGGCCACCAATTTCCTTCCGTCCAGCCTCAAGACAACCAAAACTTAACTCCCCGGTCTGGGAAACCAACTGTTTTGAATTATTTGTTGACCCTGGGTGTCTGGCTGACTATTACTATGAACTTAATATTGATGATAGTGGGGGGATTTACCACGGGAAAAATCGCTACTTAATTGGTGCTCTTGCCCACTATAAACCAGCCTGGCAGGCCGCTGCCTTTAGCACCAACCAACAGTTCACTGCTGAATATCTCATCCCTTGGTCAGATTTTAGCCTTTCCCACCGGCCATCTTTCGGGGAAGTCTGGGGAATTAATGTCATCCGGGTAGTAGTCAGCCTGGGAGAGAATGGCAAAGAGGAAGAGGATTATTCCTTTAGTCCGTTACAGGCGAGAAATTTTCATCGGATAATGGACCAGGGACTCTTGATTTTCCAGTGAGCCATTATTTGGGTTTCAGAGAGGAAAATGGAGAAAAGAAGTCTGTCTTCTCACCAGAGATTTTTTCTGATTTTTCTCATCGGCCTAGCCACCAGTCTTCTTGCTGAAGAAATCATTGAAAACCCACATTATCCTGGCCGGAAAACCACCATCCGTCATGCTCTCTGGGGAGGGGCCGGCGAGGTGGAGTATAGCCGAGAAATTTGTCGCCAGTTTGTCAACCGGTACCCAGATATCAGGTTAAGTGTGTCGGTTTATCCCTGGGGTCAGTACTGGGCGAAATTGCAAACCCAGATGGCCGCTGGTTTAGCCCCGGATGTAGTCTCTTTTTACACCTTCAACCTGGGTGTCTGGGTGACTCGCGGTGCCCTTCGGCCCCTTAACGATTTGATTATTTCCTCCCAGATTAACCTGAACAATTTCCATCCCACCGCGGTAGAAGTTTGCACTTGGAACAACCAACTTTACTGTATGCCGGTGGAAATACCCATGCGAGTCTTGATTTACTCCTTTGACCGGTTTCAGGAAAGAGGAATTCCGGTGGAAAATTGGCCCAAGGCAAACCGCCCCCTTTCCTGGGAGCAGTTTACCAATTTATGTCGGCAACTGACAATCACTGAAAAAGACGGCTCCATCATCCAGTACGGATTCGGTGTTGGCCCGCACTGGAATGAAATCATGGTCGGTCTTTACGGCGGAAGAATGTTTGACCGGCAAGTCAACCCTACTCGGCCAACGGTCTTAGGAAATGCTGCTCTCAAGAAAGGGCTACTAGATGTTTTCTCCGCCCAGTATGGGGAAAGAAACACCCTTGGCGCTATTCCCCTGGCAGCTGGGGCATTTGCTACAACCCACCTTCTGCTTTCGCCGCGCTTTGCCATGACGATCGCAGGCCCCTGGGACCTGCCTCCATTGAGAAAAGCTGGAGTTCGCTTCGGACTTTCTCCTCTACCCAGAG
>JAMWDF010000029.1 GCA_023818865.1 Candidatus Omnitrophota bacterium | reverse complement strand
GATTAGCTCTGAATCGGTTTTCGGCTGGTATCCTTTTGTGGCCAACTGGGTCAAAATTGGTTTAACCCCGGAGACCATTAGGTTTTACAGCTCTTCTGACGGGAAAGAGTGGAAGTTGGATGGAGAAGTGAAAAGGGGAGATAAATATAGCGGACCAGTCCAGTTTGTTCTTTTAGGCAATGGGCATAAAGGGGAGAGACCACATCTGGATAATGTGGTCACCGCCCATTTTCAGCCGACAGCTTACTCGCCGGTAACCTTTTTCTCTGACTTTCTTGTGGGAAAAGAGTAACAGGCTATTGAAGGAGAAGGAAAAGCACCTGGTGGCGTTTAAGAATCAGTCTGTCAATACCGGGACTGGAAGAATCGCTAACAGTGGCTAGCAACTGGCCGGTTTCCAAGTCCCCTATCTGAGTAACCTTCCTTAAGCCTAAAGAAGAAACGTTGAACAGGAGAGAAGATAATCTGACTTCATCTTCGCCAGCATTAACTATCACCGCTACTGCCTTCCCCCGATTGCTAAAGAAAGAGGCGTAAACATTTTCCGGAAGAGAAAGGACTTTCTGCCTCCAGTAAGGGAGAAAAACTACCTCCTCGGAGAAGAAACCAATTTCCGCTTCCATCCGGTCAACTGTTTTTTCCAGGAGTTCCTTAAAGGGCTGCTTGTAATCAACGAGGCCCCGCTGGCCGATATCGTGAAGAAGAGACAGACCGATAATCGTTCTAGCCGCCTGAATCTTTTCTTCCAGGGTGAACTGTTCTGGCATATTGGAGTGTAACTGAGGCAGTAGCCCGCCTTTGGTTCGGGTAAGCGCTCTAAATTTGTCTATGCCTAATTGGTCAATTAAATCTTTTGCTTTTCCTTGGATGTAAAAATCGTTTTCAATGTGCCAGCCAACCTGACACCAGGAAAAATCAACATGCATATTCTGGAGCCACCAGGGTCGCCGACCAACCAAGTAGGACATTACCGCTAACCTTCTGGTCAATTCTCTTCTCTTGAAGGTATTCCAGATTTCCACTGGTCCCTTATCCGGCAGGTATTCAGTTATCAGCCCGATAGAAGAATTGTCCCACCAGGTTCCGTTCACCGGACAGTTTTTCAGCAACAGCTGATGATACCAGATAAAGCAGTCAATGAAGGAAGAGTTGAAATTAACTCCTCTGGGAGTTAGCTGTTCCGGGGTGAGCCAACGGCAGGTGTTTCCGTAGTTTGGTTCTCCCTCAAAAGTAAGGTCAGGCAGTGGTTTCCAATTTTCGTCTCCCAGCCATTCCCGACCGTAGTACTTGAACTCTTCCATCCCCAGACCAGTCATCCAGGTGCTCCCGTAAAGAACATGGGGTACTCCGTCTTTCACTCCTTGGCTGGGATACCAGGAATAGTATGGATTAACCTTGGCCGGATTCTGAAGGAAAGCCCCCAGTTTTCGGTAATCATCTTCACTGGGCAAAGAAAAAGAATCTACGCTGTCTCCCCAGTAGCGGTAGCCTGAGGTGTCATGGCTGTAGTAATTCTTGGTAGATTTCCCTCTCATCCAGCCTATCTCCCGCCACCTGCTCACCATTGGCTTAACCGGCCCAGGCAAAAGTGCGCTTTCAAAAACTCTTTGCCCTGTCAGAACAACTGGAGACCCTATGATTTTCAATGTCAGCCTTACCTCTTCTGGATATCTCGTCACCGTAACGCAGGGAACATCATCAGCCAGCACCCACCCCTCAGCGCTCTCGGCTAACCACCACAGACCAACATCACCTGTCCCAACAAAAACCTGCGGGACAAAACTTTTCCACCGCTCTTTTCTCTTCAGGATAAGGCTGTTCCAACTCCAGCCTTCTTTTTTGGCAATTCCTCCAAACTCCCCTGAGGAGTTAACGTAGCCATTAGGGTCAAGGGAACGATCAAGCACCTGGGCATACAGGGTATCAGCCTGGGAAAAGAAAGGAATTACCAAAGCCAGAGATTGAAGTTTTACCGGTTCTTTTTCTGGTTTCAGAGCTACCTTGAATTGATACCAGCCGTCAAAATCCACCCAGCCAGAAAGTTCTACTTTGACCTTTCCCAGGGCGCCGGCAGAAAATACCTTTACCTGGTAACCAGAACTTTGGGTTAACTCAAGCGGGGGAATGGCTCCAGTCAGCGGCCCCTTTAAATAATCCAGCTGGTTGACTACCTTAAAACCAGGGATATCCTTCAAAATAATTCTTTCCCCCTGCAAAGAAATTTCGCCTTGCTCGGTCTCAGCCACTAAGTTAATCGGCCGGGCTAAAATCTCCTGCCCTTGGCTGACGAGACTTTCAGGGAGTCCATTCTTACCCAAGGTGAAATTCCTTCCCCACAGACTAATCTTATTACCGGCGACGGTCAGCGGCTGGTATGGCGGAATGATGATAGGCTCTTTGCCGATATTGTTACCTTCCCAGGGGAAATGCTTGACGGTAAAAGCCTTTTCCTGCCGGCTAGCCTCTTGGTTTTTCTTAGAAAAGAACTTTACGCTGGCAAGGTATTCTCCCTCAACCAAATGGGGCAACTTTTCTGTCTCCCAATCCTGACCAGAAAAATTCTTTATCTTTCCCGAATATAAAACCTGGCCATTCCTCTTTTTCACTTCTACTTGAAATTGGCTGGCCAACTGATTCCCTCGGACGATGCGGAAACAAATTAGGTTTGAGCCTTGTAGGTAACTTATTTCTGCTTCCACCGGCAGGAGAGGTTTAAGCCGGGATTGATCTTTATACCGCCAGTAGCAGTTACTCACTTCCTGAGGAGAAAGGGAGCGGTTGTAAACGAAAATTTCGTCATACCAATTAGTTGTAGCGTACTGATTAAAACTCAAAGGCCAGCGGCCAGCCACCTGATTGAAGTTCCCACCAGCTAGCCGGCCCCGGTGAGAAAAATCACCGTTATGATAAGTGGTAATTTCGTCTTTTTCCCAGCAGACTACCAGATGCTCCCATTTCTCCGGTGAGAAAAGCCCATGAAAAGGGAAATTGGACCGGTCCGGGAAATAAGCAACGACTGGAACCCAGGGCGCTTGAACCACGCCGGTATTAAAAACATAGATGGAGAATGGACCCCCAAAAATACCCAGGTGAAAAGACTGGCCATTAGACCAGTTAATCGGGGCAAACCAGAATTCCAAAGCGCCTTCTGCCCGGTTTAAGATATCTTCTTGGGGAAAAGACACTGCTCCGGTAAAGCCCTTTCCAGAAACACCGGGAATCAAACTTACCGGCAAATTTTTGGTGAAGACCGGTTTCATATCCTTCTTTCTGGTCAGTCTGACCAGATCAGGATTTTCTGCATCAACATGAAGAAGAATCTCTTCCTCGGCTGGAGTGTATGGCGGACCGATCAAAACAGACTTGGTTTTTTCCACATCACACCAAGAGTTATCCGGCCGAGAGAAAAAGTAAATCACATCAGTTGACAGCCGGACTTCATCCAGATAGCCAGGAAAAAGGGAATCGCCTTTTTCACTATTGCCCAGATAGATTACACCGGGGTCTTTTTCCACTGCCGGAGCTTCATTGAGTTGCCATTTACTTAAGAAAAGAGTGGTACCTTTCTCCTCTCCGTTGAGGTAGATAGCCGCATGATGACCATGCCGGAAAAGCCCAGCCAGGTGAAACCACTGACCGATAGGTACGGTTCTCGGATTAGTACTTACCACCATCTCTTTCTGTAAACCTTCATGGCGACGCCAGCGCATCACCGCAGCCCCGTTCGGTTGAATTGTTAATGACCAGTAGTTCTGGCGGCGAGGGATAAACGGCCGTTCAAAGATGGTAACTTCCTTCTCTGGATATTGGGACAAGAACACCCAGGCTTGCCCAGAAAATTGGGGAGAGGGACTCATCCAGGAAAATTCAAAGGCTACTGGTCGGGAAAGACTAATCTTGACCAAGCCATCTTCCAGAGCCAAGCCATACCCAAACTTACCCGGAACAGTGAGGGCTTTCCCGAAAAGTTCTACCTTGGCTTTATCTGGAGAATAATCTTGAAGAAGCATCTCCTTCTGGTCAAAGTTCAACAGCAATAGGGTACCAGAAGAAGGTTGAAGAGGCTTCCAAAATGTTAAATCAGCAGCATACCCTCCGGCTAGAAGGATTTCTGAAAAGCAAAGAAAACCAAGGCAGCAAAGAAGAATTGTCTTTCTCATTCGTTGCCCACCCCTGCTCAATAAAGCCGACTGGCTTGAGTAATGGTCAGTTGGCCAGCCGAAGTTCCGCCAGTCTTTCCAGCTGATGAACGCTGGAGAAAGGCACCAGGGTTTCTATATCCAGAGTGCCTTTCTTGTTAATCTTGCCAGAAGAAACCCGGACAATATTGAGATAGACTTTTTCTCCTGGTTTGTATCCTTCCAAGGCTAGATCTTTAAACGGGATTTTTATCACACTGCTCCAGCGATCCCCAACCGGTACCGACCAGACTTCAATCCCGTGCTCACTGATAGTGACATTCCGCCTAAAATTAATCTCCCCATGGGAAAGAACTACGATCAGCCCCTTAGGGCTGAAGGAAATCTGCCGGTAAGGCAACCCTCTCTGTTTGGCAACGAAAATCTCCCAGTCATCTGCCGGAAAAACGATTGAAGAAGATTGGAGCTTGTCTGCTTCGCAGTAATCAACCAGCTGCAAGTAAAGGTTTTCTCCATCGTGAAGAATTGCCCCTTCTAGTTTTCTTCCGGTGGGAGTATTGGTTCCTCGTTCATACCAGGGGCCAATTCTTGTGGCGCCTGACCAGTTAATCTTTCTTATGTCCTGGACTTTTTGGGTGCGGGAAATAGTAAGTTCCAACTGAGGCAAGGCTTCAGCTTCCTGATAAAGCTGATAACCCTTTTCCATGTATCTGACAATCGCCAGGTCAAACAACTCAATGTTTCTTTTTTCTGTATCTGTCTTGGCTTTGCTCCTGGCTTTCGCCATCAGTTCCCTGATCTTTTCCATTCTTTCTTTAGTTCCCTGATACTTGTAAGAGGCCACGGCAAGGGAGACTCCTTCCGGATGATTTTTCTGGTCGGTATAGGTCTGCTCAATCAGGAGATAAATATCCTTCATCTCTTGGGCAGCCTGGCCATAGAGAGAAGAGAAATATTCGTTGAGAATCTGCTCTATATTTTCCTTGGGGTCAAGCATCAACCGGTAGGTGACATAAGCTTCCACTTCTTGACCATACCCACAGTGAAAAACACCCCGGATGCCAGACTGATGGAAGAATTTGAACTGGTGGTCAATGGTGTGGGCAAAAAATCCTGGGAAGCAGTAGAAGTTTCCAGAGTCTGCGTGCTCCTTGGGGAAAGTGTAGTAAAGCCAGAGGGAAAGCGGTCTCTTGTCCTTCTTGCTTTTTTCCACCCACTCCTTCAGGATGGTTAGTTCGGGCTGATACCCTTGGGAAAAAGGGCTCCTATTAGCCGCGAAACAAAACATCACTTCAATGTTAGGTTCAAGTTTGATGGTTTCAGGATATTTGGCGTGAGAGGCATAAGCTAAGGTGATAATCATCTTGTCTGGATTGGTTTTTTTCAATCTCCTGGCAATTTCGTTCACAAAGTTAAAATGGTATTCGCTATGATCACCAGAGGAATAGTAGGGATATGCCTTCCCTCTTTTAATCAGTTCCTGACACTTATCACACCGGCAGAAGGAACGATTATCCATTGGTTCCACCGCAAAGACATTAGGTCCCCACTTCCTCTTTTCTTCCGGGAGTTTAAAATACTCCTCGGCCTCTTTGCTCACCAATTCAATCAGTTTCTCACTGGTATAGCAGAGTTGGACCGGTGTACCTTCGTATCCCTTTGCCCAAATTTCCGGATATTTCTCCGGTGGATATTCCTTATAGTAGTGATAAAGGGAGTGGTTGGCTACCCTTTTTTCTCCGCCGACCCTCATCCGGTGCAAGAAAAGATTAATCCGGTATCTTTTCGCTTCTTGGTAATCATTAGCTTTGGTAAACTTTTCGCGGAGCGACTGATAGGCAGTTTTTTCCCATTCTTGATAATCTGAATCTTCTGCATTAAAAGTCCCTTTCCATAAGCCAGAAACACTCCAGTCATATCTATCCAGGACAGTCATTCCTGGATAAACTTCCCGGTAGAGGAAAAAGGGTTCTTTCCTGGTCTCGCTTGCTTTCACCGCTAATGTCTTTTTTGAGGGATAGAAAGTTCCTGTATCAGTCGGATTGAACCATCTCACTCCGCAGCATTTCTCCAGAAATTCATAGACAGCGTAAAGTGTTCCCTGTTGGTCAAAAAATCCAGGCCAGGTTCTCCAGACAGAAGGATTTTCTTCTCCGTATTTGACCTCAGCCGAATCGTCTTTGTCTTTGCCGAGCAAAACTATGCTGCCAGGTAGAAACTTAATCAGGTAAGTTTGTCCAGTCAAATTCTTCCCAATTTTCAGCCGGTCAGTTTCCCGGCTTTGTCCCACCAAGATTTTTACCCCGTTGGTTTTCTCAGTATCTTTGACTATTGGTACAGTAGCGCCAGTAATCAGTTTAAGATGGTGCTGCAGCTCAAAAGCCGCCAATTGGGCCGCTTTTTTGGGATTGGAAGAAATAACGATGACACTCTGCGGCTGACCATCTTTTACCAGAATAACCTCGCTTCTGGCTATCCTAACAAAACAGAAAACTACTGCTCCGATTACAGCCAGCGCCAGTTTCATTTTTCCCCCTTGGTTACGTGAAAGTTCAACTCGCCTGGGTAAAAAGTATATCACTGCCGCCAGGATTAGCTAAAATTTTTCTTTTCTCCGGCGCAAAAATTCTTCGTAATTCCGGTCCGCTTTGTCTTTCATCGCTTGCAATTTCCTTATAGAGAGCACAGTGTAGGGATCGGGTTCTGACAGATAAGGCGAAAAAGGGTCAAACCGGGCAAAATCTTTCTGCCCGGCTTTTTCCACCGGCGGAGCGGTCTTAATCAGGCTATCCCGGTCAGACCTGTCAGCTGCGCAGGACTGAAGCACACCGTCAGGGCCGCCGGAAATCAAAATCATTACTCCCTTTTCACCTGGTGGAATCAATTTCCTTTCTGTTTCTGTTGGGAACTCTGGAGAACCAAAGGTGTAGTAGAACATCCTGTAACTTCTGCCCCAGATATCTTTGGTGGCTTCCTTAATAGGATAATTGCCAATGGTGCAGAAAACTCCTGGCATAGGGCAAATCATATATGGTCCCCGCCAATAAGCCGCTAGTTTCTTCTGCTTTAAGGTTTTTTTCAAATCCTGATCACATCTTCCCAGACGGAGATCTTCTTCTGCCCAGATTCTGACCCTGGTAGAATCAGCTGTAGTCATATCCTGCAGGGGGACAAAATAAAAATGGGGTAAGTCCTGGTAAAGGTGCAAATAAACCAGCGACCACTTTTCTCTAAGGAATTCTGCGGTTAACTCTATATCAGTCTTCTGAGCATAGCCAGTTGCCTTTTTATCCAGCTTCTGGCAACCGACCAGAATCACCAAGCCCCCAAGTAACAATCCAGCGACCCGAGGTCCTTTCATTAACAATTATTGGTAATAACCCATGGTAAACGGGTACTTATTCTGAGGACCATACCGCCACTGGTTCCAGAGAGAGTCCCCGTCAGGGAAGTGGACCACCGAGCCGTCAACGAACAAGATATTGGAGCCTAACTGAAGACCGGCTCCGCCGTAATAAACATTGCTTAAAGTGGCATTTCGGCCGTGCCGGCGAAAGTTTCTGGCATCATTGTAACCGCAACACACAGTGCTTATGGAACAACCGGCCACTTCAGCCAGGAGCATTGTTTCCGAAGGTTTGGTCACCTTGGATAACTTCCACGGACGCCTTATTCCTGGATGTCCAGCAGCCCCCCAGGCATGGACGGATATTCCGTAGCCGATGAACCACCTGGCGTTTGCGTTGGGAGCATAGCCAGTACCAGGATAATACTTCTTCACAAGAGGGAGGAAAGTTGGACAGTAAAATGGACTGCTGTAAGGCGGAACCCAGGAACCGCTGGTTACCGGTTGTTTCACCGCCCCAGTATAGACTGCAATCGCCCCAAACCAGAACGGCCCGTTATTGTAGTTTTCTGGTTGGTAGACCCAGGGGAAGTTCTCATCGTAATCCTGCCAGTACATCGCAAACGCCAACCCTAGCTGTTTTAAATTAGCCATACACACCGAAGTTCTGGCTTTTTCTCTCGCCAGACTGAGAACCGGTAAGAGCATCGCGGCTAAAATGGCGATGATGGCTACTACAACCAAAAGTTCAATCAGGGTAAAGCCAAAACCACTCTGCTTGACGGAAGTCTTTTTTCTTTTCATGTTATTCCTCCTTTTCTTATTTATTAGTTTACCACAGAGTGATTCGGCTTGTCAAAAAATAATCTCCTCATGCTTCTGCCGAGGGAGAAACCTTTGGTTTTTTCTAAGAAAACCTTCCTGACAGCGTTAACTTGCCCACCCTGACTCTTTGCCTGCTGCCTTAGTAAACTACATCTCTTACTTGATATTCACTTCGGTTAGATTTGCCTTGGCCGCCTGGTTTCTTTAGCAAATGGGGCTTGCCTATCTTTTTCAACAGTGGGGTCAGTCTTTTTCTGTTTCTAGGGTCAGATGGTTGCAGAAGAGCGCGCTGAATATTCTTCTCCTGACCACGACAACAGTAAACTTCCTGGCCAGTGAGCGGGTCAAGACCGGTGTGATATATACAGGCCGATACGGTCATCGGCAGGGGAATAAAATCCTGTAGTTGCTCCAGAAAATAGCCGAATCGGTATAGGTATTCAGCCAGTTCTACCATATGCTCCACCGTGCAGGCAGGATGGCCAGACATAAAGTAAGGAGTAAGATATAAATCTTTTCCAGAAAGTCTCACTGCTTGTTTGAATTTATCCCGAAACATCTCAAAAGTTTCGTGGTTTCTCTTGCGCATACAGACCAGGACCGGTTGGCAGATATGCTCCGGTGCCACCTTGAGATGTCCACCGACATACTGGCGGCAAAGTTCCTTCAGATAATCAGGGCAATTATCTTCAAAGATGAGGTCATGACGGATCCCAGTTCCCACAAAAACATGCTTTACCCGGGGAATACGACTGACCAGGCTGAGAAGAGAAAGGTGGCGGCTGCCGTTAAGGGAAAAGTAGGGACATTTTGACGGATACAAACAACTTTCTCGTTGGCACCCAGCCTTCTTCTGGCAAATTGAACCATAAAGGTTAGCGGTAGGACCACCGATATCAGTGATGGTGCCTCTGAACCAGTTCTGACGGCTGATGAATTCTACTTCTTCCCAAACTGAATCCGACGACCGGCTCTGAACTAATCTTCCCTGGTGAACTGCCAGGGAACAAAAGGCACAGCCACCTCCGCAACCCCGGTGAGCGGTAATAGATGTTTCTACTGTCTTTAGGGCCGGTACTCCTCCTTCACTTTCATAAATGGGGTGGGCTTGTCGGGTAAAAGGTAGTCGGTAAATAGCATCAAGTTCCTCCCTAGTTAAGGGCAAAGCTGGGGGCATCTGGACTATGTACCGGTTAGCTGAAGGTTGAACAACCGGTTTAGCCTGGCGCGGGTCAAGTTGTTGATACCACTGGCGAAAGGCTTCGGCAAACTTATTTTTGTTTTCCTTCACTTCTTCCTCTGAAGGAAGCATTACCCTTTCCTTCGGCCAACGGCTTTTCTCACTGGTAATCCACACTGTACCGGGCAAGTCACAGATAGAATCAGGGTTCTCTCCTTGGGCTAATCGCCTGGCTATCTCTTTTACTGCTTTTTCCGCCAACCCGTAAGCAATCAGGTTGGCTCGGCTATCCACCAAGATAGACCGACGGACCGAATCTGACCAGTAATCGTAATGAGCCAGCCGCCTCAAAGAAGCTTCAATCCCGCCAAGGACAATCGGAATACCAGGGAAACACTCGCGGACCCGGTTAGCGTAGACAATGGTTGCCCGATCAGGCCTTTTCCCTGGCTGCCCACCTGGAGAGTACGCATCCACCTTCCTGGGAATATGAGCGGATGAGTAGTGCGCTAACAGGGAGTCAAGGTTGCCAGCGGTGATACCAACAAAAAGTTTAGGCCGGCCAAACTGAATAAACTCGTCTTTGTAGCGCCAGTCTGGCTGAGGAAGGATGGCCACCCGGTAACCCTCAGCTTCCAGCACCCGACCGATAACTGCCACGCCGAAGGCTGGATGGTCCACATAAGCGTCGCCGGAGATAAGAAGAATATCTATTCCTTTCCATCCCCTGGCCAGCATTTCTTCCCGGCTGATCGGGAGAAAAAGGCTATTTCCCATACAATTCTATTTTATTAGATGAGTGCGTTAAATAGAAATAGAACTGCGTGTGCTATACTTTTTACCCAGAGGTAATGTTTTGCTCCTTAGTAGAGAAAAACTCGGGGAAACTTTTCAGCCTTCAAGAAAAGAATGGCTAAGCGCAGCTTAGAATCCCTTACGGTGGTGACTGTGGCCGGCTGCTTGGCAATGGTTTACACCACTTTTACCACCTCACCGTTGGCGACAGAGTTTTTCCGGCACATTGGCGCCACGGAAATCCACTTTGGCCTATTGAGCGGTTTACCTATGATCATGCTGGTAATGCAGTTTGCCGGCGCTTTCCTTACTAATCGCATCTCCAGAAGGAAACCATGGTTTATGTTCTTTGCCATTGTTGCCAGGACCCTTTACTTGCCGGTGGCGTTCTTGCCTCTCCTGTTTCCCTCTCTGGCCAGTGAAACAAAAATCAGGGTGATGCTTATTCTTCTGGTGCTGAGCAGCGGCTTGGCTAATTTGATTGTTCCTGTTTGGTTTTCCTGGATGGGGGATTTGATTCCCCGACGAATCCTCAATCGTTACTGGGGTGGTCGCCAGAGATGGATGACTTTGGTCTGGACTCTCTCCTATCTGACCGCTGGCTGGATGGCTTTTTCTCTGCGCCAGTTTTCGCCAGTGGTCCTTTATGCTCTGGCCTGCGTCCTCGGAGTCACGGCTGGTGTGATAGATATCAGCCTCTTCCGCTGGGTACCCGAACCAGAGAACGAGAGACTTTTTCAGGCAAATGTGTTCCGGGAGATTTTAGAACCTTTCTCTGAGCCTCATTACCGTTCCTTTCTGGTTTATATCTGCTGTTTTCACTTTTCTGTGATGATCGGCTCTTGTTTTATGCAACTATATGTATTGAAGATACTGAAAATCCCTGTATGGCAAACGATATTGATTTGGTCAACTACTGGCCTGGGCGGGGCCCTGGTGGCAAAAAGTTGGGGCTGGATAACTGACCGGCATGGACACCGACCAGTCCTTTCCTTTTGTACCTCTCTCAAACCTGGCGTGGCCCTTGTCTTTGCCCTTATTACCCGGCAATGGGCACCTCTCATCCTGCCTATAGTCTTTTTCTTTGACAATATGCTGAACTCTGGTAATACTATTGCAATCAACGGTTACATGCTCAAGATGGCTCCCCGGAAAAACCGGTCGGCTTTTGTTGCCGCGGTCACCGCTCTCACCGGGATTTTTGGCGGCATTGGCGCTATGGTGGCAGGAATAATTCTCAGACACACCACAGATTTCCAGTTAGTCTTCGCCGGGAGAAGCTGGAACAATTACCAGTTGCTTTTTTTCCTCAGTTTTGTTTGTCGAGTATTTTGCGTGTCACTGGCCCTGGCAATAAAGGAACCAACCAGTGCTTCCCCGGTTACCGTTATTAACTATCTCATGGGTCAGTGGCCAATGCGGATGCTGATGTTTCCAGTGGGACTTTACCGAAAATTCTTTGGCGATGAAGAGAGATTTACTGGTAGTTGAGAGTTTTTAGATTCTCATTCCGGCGTGCTAAACTTCTTTTATGAGGCTGAACCGTTTCCTTGCTTCATGCGGGGTCTGTTCTCGAAGGAAGGCGGACCAATTGATTCGCTCAGGCCAGGTGGAGATTAACGGGGAAAAGGTAACTCAACCTTATTTTCAAGTAAACGAGAAGGAAATAGTCACCCTGGCGGGTAAGCCGGTGTTACCTGTCCGATATATTTATCTCGCCCTTAACAAGCCGGTCGGATACACCTGTACCATTAAAGACCGGTTTGCCAGAAAAAAAGTGGTGGACCTAGTTCCAAAAAGCCTCGGCAGGCTTTTCCCAGTTGGCCGGCTTGATCGGAATTCCTCTGGTCTGGTAATTCTGACCAATGACGGAATTTTTGCCGAAAAACTTGCTCATCCGCGCTACCAGGTGGACAAGGAGTATCGGATAACAATCGTCCCCTCTTTCCGGCCAAAAGACGCCGCTAGACTGGTTGAAGGAGTAGAAGATGACGGAGAAAAACTCGTGGCTAAACAGGTGAGAGTCGTTAGCCAGTCAGAAGGTAAAAGTGTCCTTTCTTTGGTGTTAGCTGAGGGGAAAAAAAGAGAAATTCGGCGGATGTTTTCTGTCCTCCATTACCACGTTTTGCGACTTGAAAGAGTCCGGGTAGGCCATATCCGGTTGGGAGTTCTAAAACCAGGGCAGTACCGCCATTTAAGACCAGAGGAAGTTTATTTTACGCTGAAGAAAAGCTGCCTATTACCAAGACGACCAAATGGAAGATTTTTGTCAAGGAGGAACTGTGGTCAAAGCCTGCCTTTGGCAGAAAATGTCCAAAGTAGCGGCCCTGGGGACGGTTACCGCTAGCACCTTTTTTCTTTGCGCCTGCCGGTCTAATACCCAAGAGGAAAAGGCGATGAAACCTGTCGTGAAACTTGGCCTAGAAGTGCTGGTGGAGAAGCAGAAAGGACTGATCGCTGGGAAAAAGGTTGGTCTGGCTACTAATATCACCGGAGTAGATAGCCGACTTCGTTCTTCGGTAGATGTGATTGCTGGTTTACCTGATGTTGAACTAGTGGCTCTATACGGACCAGAGCACGGAGTTCGGGGCGGAGTGCAAGGAGAAGTTTCCCATGGTCGGGATATAAAAACTGGTGTACCGGTTTACAGCCTTTATGGGGCTACCCGCCGACCTACTGCAGAGATGTTGAAGAATATTGAAGTGTTCATTTTTGACCTGCAGGATATCGGCACTCGTTCTTATACTTACATTTCTACCTTGAAATTGTGTCTTGAAGAAAGCGCCAGACATAAGATTAAGTTTATCGTCCTTGACCGACCTAACCCCCTGGGTGGTTTACTGGTAGATGGTCCGGTATTGAAAAGCGGGTTTGAATCCTTTATCGGTGCTGGTCCCATACCCTATGTTCATGGCATGACCATAGGCGAACTGGCGAACTTTTTCAACGAAGAAATGAAAATTGGCTGCGAGCTAAAAGTGATACCGATGGAAGGCTGGCGTCGGCAGATGTTCTGGGAAGACACTGGTCTCATCTGGACACCAACTTCACCCAATATCCCTGAACCTGACTCTCCTTGGTTTTACCCGGTCACCGGTATTATTGGCGAACTGGGCCTGGTGAGCGTGGGAATAGGCTATACCTTACCTTTCAAGGTCTTTGGCGCACCCTGGATGGAAGCAAAGAGAGTAGCGGCTGCCCTAAATAGCAAGAAGTTACCTGGAGTCTGGTTCCAGGAGTTTTATTTTTCACCCACTGCTTTTCTTTTCCGGGATAATCTCTGCCAGGGATGCCGAATTATCATCACTGATCCAAGGGTATTCAAACCAGTGGCTAGTAGTTACCACATCATTGAGACCCTCTCTTCTCTCTATCCAGAAAAATTTAATCTTACCCGGCTGGATCCCAGTCACGCAAAAAGATTTGACAATGTAAACGGCACAGAGGCTATCAGAAAAAGGCTGTCGGCTGGTGAACCGGCAGAAAAGATTATTCAAGATTATCAACTGGAACTGGAAGAGTTTCTAAAGAAAAGACAGAAGTATTTGCTCTATCGCTAAGGAGAAGGAAAGACAGAAAAAAATTGGTCAAAAAAAGCCGGCGGGTCAACTTCAAGAGCCACCTGATGAGGACCATGGTCAACAGGCGTCCAATAAGTTAATCCAGCCAACCGCCGGCTGGTCAGTTCTACTTCCACCTGTCCTTTCTGGAAACTACAAACACCTGGATGAAAGATGCTCACTGCAGCCAGGGGGTCATGAAAGGTCACAATGTCTCTTTTCCGGAACCAGATTTCCGCCATCTTAAGAACGACTTTCAGCAAACCTTTCTGAAATTCTCCTCTCACCTGATCAGCCTTCATTTTCACCTGACAGGTGACATCCAGACCTATAGAATAATGTTTTTTCACCGGCGCCTGATAAACAATGGCCGTGGCATAGGGGTCAACCAGAGCATTCCATTCCCTGGGTCCGACTCCAGGTATCCTGTTGGTGAAAACTCCAGCCATCATTACTAACCTTTCCAGCAGAGAGGGAACTTCCGCATCCAAAGCAAAAAGCAAACCAATGTTAGTTAGAGGCCCAATGGTTAAAAGGGTGATTTCTCCTGGATAGCGCCGGATGGTCTGCCTCAGGAATTCCACGGCCTGTCCCTGGGCAAACCTTTCTTGATGCGGCTGATTTCCAAGGATTTCTGCCTGAGGAGCATAAGGCTGTTTCTGATCGCCCAGGAGCGGTTTCTCGCATCCAGGGAAAATCGGAATTTCCTTCCCGGCAGACTGACACAAAAACCGAGCCAGTCTGGCTCTTTTTTCCGACTCTCCAGTAACCGTAGTAATGCCCAGAAGTTCGCATTCCGGCTGAGAAAGAAGATAAGCCAGACAGATAGCATCGTCAATATCTGAACCGATATCCGTATCCAGAAGAAGTTTCATTTTAACATCTCCCCATTTACACCTTGGCGTCCGGTGCCGCTTGAACTTTGTAAGAATGATATGTCTTGTCTATATTACCGTCAAATTATTTTTTGATAAGTATTTTCAATAGGGTCAGTTTTTCCTTCAAGGAAGACTTGGAGAAAAGTGCTATAATGCTTTTGGCCAAAATGAACGGCCAAGAGGAAAAGCCAGTCTGTTACTCACAGGCGTTCAGCAGCAAGTAAATTTGCTGCTTACAAACTAACTTATGTGGAGAGGAAACAATGGAAAAACAAGGATTGAAAATAGGTTGGGCCCAAGTAGATATCACTCCGAAGGAAAAAGTGCTGGTTAGCGGCCAGTTCCACGCTCGGGTCTCCGAAGGGGTAAGGGACCCAATTACGGCTACAGCTTTAGCCCTAGAAGGAACTGACCAGGCGGTCATGGTCAGTTGCGACCTGGTGACCATTTCCAATGAACTGCAAGAAAGTGTTCGGACAGCGATCAAACAACGAGCTCCTGGATTAGAGGCCAAAAAGGTTTTTCTGAATGCTACCCATACCCACACTGCTCCTGAGCCACGAAATAACCCGCTGGGTGTGCTGATGGAAGGGCCTGGAGTTAGTCTTAAAGACTTGGGTGTGATGAACCCGGCTGACTATGTGGCCTGGGCCGCAGAAAAAATTGCTGAGGCTGTGGTGAAAGCCTGGGGGTCAAGAGAAGAAGGAAGTTTTTCTTACGGTCTGGGGCAAGCAGTGGTTGGGCATAACCGACGCTGGACGAATACTGAAGGTATCTCTACCATGTACGGGAATACCAATGACCCAAAGTTTAGCCACATTGAAGGGTATGAGGACCACAGTGTTAATCTTCTTTATACCTGGGACAAAAACTATCGTCTTACCGGGGTAGTAATCAACCTAGCCTGTCCTTCCCAGGAGAGTGAAAGCGAGTTCACCTTAAGTGCCGATTTCTGGTATGAGACCCGGGTTCAGATTCGTAAGCAGCTTGGCGATTACCTATTTGTTTTACCCCAGTGCAGTCCGGCTGGTGATCAATCACCCCACCACATCTTCAGAAAGGCAGCCGAAGAAAGAATGTTAAGACTAGCCGGCCGGGATTCAAGACAGGAGATTGCAATGAGGATTACCCACGCGGTGGAAACAGTCTTGCCGCTGGCTGAAAAAGAAAAATACCGAGAGGGATGTTTTTCCCACCTGGTAGAAACAGTAGAACTTCCTTTGAGGAAATTGAGCCAGGCAGAAGTAAAAGAGTCTCTGGCTGAAGCCAGAAAGCTGAAAGAGGAGTATGAAAAGTTAAAGAAGGAATTAGAAGAAAACCCGGATTTGAAAAAAAATCCTCGTTGGTATGTGAAAATTACTTACGCTTACCGACGGGCAGCCTGGTTTGAAAACGTGGCTAATCGTTACCAGCAGCAACAAATCGGGCAACTGCAACCTTACGAAATTCATGTCATCCGGCTGGGAGATATTGCTATCGCGACCAATCCTTTTGAATACTTCCTTGATTACGGTATCAGGATTCAAGCCAGAAGCCCGGCGGTCCAAAATTTCTTGATCCAACTGGTAGGTTCAGGGACCTACGTACCTACTCTTCGGGCGGTAGCTGGCAAAGGTTACGGCGCGGTTTCAGCCAGCAACCATATCGGTCCGGAAGGCGGAGCCCTGCTGGTAGAAAAAACGCTAGAGCTATTGTACAGCCTTTGGAAGAAGCAGCCAGACTAATAAGGGGGAACTGATGAAAGAAACAGTTCAGATAAAACAGTTGGCTAAAGAGTATGGAGCGGACCTGGTGGGTATAGCCTCTGTCAGTTCTTTTGATTTTCTCCCTCCAGACAGTCATCCTCGGTTTATCCAACCTCACGCCCGCTCAGTAATTGTCCTTGGTTTTCGGATTCCCCGGGGCGCCCTGCGCGGGGTGGAAGAAGGCACTGCTTGGCAAACGATGGCTGGGGCTAGTCCTTTTCCCACTGCTTCTATTTGTGTGGAAACTACTTACCGGCTGGCTCGTTACCTGGAAAGCAAAGGCTGGGAAGCTGTACCGCTTTTTTCTCACTCTCCAGATTTGCGGCATCAAGGGGTAGCAGTTAGCCCGGACAAACCTGAGCCCAACGTCATCCTGGAAATGGAGCTGGCGGCTCACGCCGCCGGATTAGGCGAAATTGGCCGGGGAAGGTTTTTCCTTACTCCAGAGTTTGGACCCAGGCAATTGTTCACGGCGATTGTCACTGATAAGCAGTGGCCACCAGATAAAATCTTTGCCGGAAAAATTTGCGACAACTGCGGCAAGTGTGCAGCTAGTTGTCCGGCAAAAGCCCTTGACCGGCAAAAGATTCTTCGTTTTCCTCTGGCGAAAGGCAAAGCCGAGTGTTATTCGCTTCACATAGAAAGCTGCCGCATTTGCCGCACCGGTATTCTTCAGTCTCCATATTCCAGCAAGGCTGAACCCTTGCGGATAAGCGCAGCCTGCGGTCGCGCCTGTGTGGCTCATTTAGAAGATTCAGATAGATTGACAAACCGTTTCCTTTTTCCCTTCCGGGAGAAAAAATGTTGA
>JAMWDF010000249.1 GCA_023818865.1 Candidatus Omnitrophota bacterium | reverse complement strand
CTGAGTGGATAAATGGCATTTACACTGTTCGGGTAGGTTTATGGCAGAAAAAGAATGAGGAGGTTCTGGCTGTTTTAAGAGAACTGAGGGAAAAGGCACCAGATAGCTTTGTCCGGACAGCCCTGTATCTCCCAGAAAGAATTATCTATCCAGTTGGCAACCGGAGTGAACAAGGATAAGTTTAAGTAGAGCCAAGTTTCAAGGAGGAAGTTATGAGAGAGGCAATCAAAAAATGGAGTTTAATAGGACTGATCTCTAGCCTACTCTGTCTCTCCAGTTATGCTGAAAAGCTGACCTTGACCTTCAGCCAGGCAAAGTTAGGTTTTGTCCTGGAGATGCTAAGCCGGAGAACTGGGATGAAATTGGTGACGAGCACCGAACTGGCTGACAAATTGATCAGTGCTTACTTGGATGGGGTGGAAGCAGAAGAAGCCATAGACGCAATCTTGTATGCGAACGGATTGATGCGGCAAAAAATGCCTGATTCTGATGTATATTTAGTGAGATTGACCACACCTAAGCCTGAAGAGCAGCCAATTTACCAGACCGAGTGTCTTTCTCTGCGGTATGCCCGAGCCAGGGATGTATATGAAACTTTAAAAGCCCTCGGCTATGAAAAAAATGTAGCGGTTGACAGCCGTTTAAATGCCCTGCTCATCCGGGATATTCCAGAAAGGATAAGCGAATTAAAATATTTTGTCTCTCGGCTGGACCAGGATGTGACTGCCTCTGTCAGAGTTCAGGTCTTTTCTCTTAGGCATATTGATGTGCTTGACTTATGGGTAGTTCTGCCGACACTCTTGGGCAAAACCTCTGGTGAAGGCAAAGGGACAACCGTAAAAAGCACCATAGAGGTTACTGGGGCGCCTGTTGGAGAAGGTCAGGTGGGGATAACCGGCGGGGTTTCCACGGGAGGAACCTCCGCTACTAGGTCAACTGCCACTTCATCCTCAACTTCAGCTGGGGGAACGACAGGTAGTGCCGCTGATATTACTACGAGTTTGCTTGGGGGCAAGCTTGTTTCTCTGGGGACAGGGAAGATTACTGAAAAAACAACCTTAACCAGCGAGTTAGCCGATAGCTTTTCTATCATCCCTGACAAGAGGAATAATGCTGTTGTCGTTTCAGGGACTGAAGGTTTCCTGAAGGAAGTCGGTGACATTATTGCGCTGCTTGACAAGCCTGTTCCTCAGGTTTCCATTGAAGCGGTTCTGGTAGAATTGACCAACGAAGGCCTTAGAGACATCGGCGTGAAATGGGGTGATGGCACTGGCAGCCTTGGTAAAGTCTCAGCCGACTACTTCTATGGTATCCCGGTGGCTCCAGGTAAAGACGTTAAGAGCACTGCGGAAATGTCCTTTCAGACTCTCACGGCAGAGTTGCGTTTTCTGGAAAGTAAGGGTGAGGCCAATATTCTGGCTAATCCCCGGGTGACTACCCTGAATAATTCTCCAGCCACCATCCGGATTGTTAGTACTATTCCGGTAGCGCCAAGGGTAACAGAAACGACAGAAGGAGGTACGAGAACTACCGAGTATGAATTTAGGGATATTGGTATTACTTTGGTGGTGGTTCCTCACATAACCTCTGAAGGTTCAGTGCTTTTAGAAGTTGAGCCCAAGGTAGTTACCGCCAAGCAGAATACTGTCTTCAAGGATGCGGTGGATACCCATGAGCGTTCTACCCTGACGAAGGTGACCGTAAAAGATGGTCAAACCTTGATTCTCGGTGGGCTACTTAGTACTGAAGCCAGCAGAGATAAGTCTGGTGTGCCTATACTTGGCAGAATTTTCCCTGGTCTTTTTAGTAACCGCCGCATTCTTAACAAGAAGACTGACCTGGTGATGTTTCTCACCCCACGAATTCTAAAAGCTGAAGACCTGGCTGCCATGGAGAAAGAGGTTAGAGAGATTAACCCAGAAGGGAGAAAAAAATAATAAACTTCATCTGGTCAATTCATTCGGCCAGCAGTTGTAGATGTTTGCCCAGATGTTTCTTTAGACAGCGGGTATAAATCTCTTCATTCTCCTGAAGCAGAGAAAAAAAGTTTTGTCGGTGAGGACTTCCCTGTCCGATGATGGAACCGTAAGCGATATGAATCACCTGCCTGATGTTGAAGTCCGCAAAAATATCTTCTGGCTCTTTGCTGGTTAATTCTTCTATTTTTATAGCCGCCGGATTTGCCGAAATTTCGTATGAAGCCGCATTTTTCTCAAAATCAGAAATAGCCTGAGAAAGTATCATTAGAAAAAACTGCCGATCAAGTAAGGCCACTGCCTTTACCGCTTCAATCCAGCTGGTACCTGAACTTTTAATATGGAAGCCGGTATCCACGGTTTTCTTAAAAATGGGATAGGCAGAAAACTTATCGCTTCCGGAATGAAGAGAAAGTTTATACGGCCCGAGTTTTTCTCTAATAATTTGATGGGCAACAAGAGAATTTTCAAACTCTTTTAAGTCTCCTTTATAGTCAATTGCTTTTTCAAAGGCACCGGGAAAACGAAGAGCGAGATTGTGAAAAATTATCCCCCGCCGGTGCAACTGATCAGCAATAAACACATGAGCCTGGGGAGTGGTCGGCACACTTGTTTCGTCCACTGAAACTTCGAAGTCAAATTCAGCCAGTTTTCCTTTTAATACGTGGTAACAATTTTCTACCATTTCTAACGCTTCCCCATAAGTCAGAACAAGTTCTGCAAGACAGTTTTCGGTCCACTCAAACTCAAGCTTTCCGGCCGAGAACTTGCCCTGATAATACTTCCAATAAGCCTTATATCTCTTTAGGAGTTGTTCCCGGAATTGAACGGAAAGTCTTTCCGGCCGGTTGATCGCGCCTGATGGGTCAATAGTAAAGAAAGTAAAGCCAGCTTGGATGGCTTTTTCTAAGCTGGGAATATCTTTAATATGGTCAGCATCAGCCCCAAAACCTCCAGTATAACCTTCTTGGAAGGCGCCCAAAATAGCTGATTGGAGAACCTCGGAGAAGCTTCGTCCAGTTCTTTCCAGTTCACGGATAGACTGCTGAGCGAGAACAGGGAAAAAATGATAA
>JAMWDF010000028.1 GCA_023818865.1 Candidatus Omnitrophota bacterium | reverse complement strand
GGCAGGATATTCTTTATCCTTTAATGACCAGTAGCCCATCTTTCCAGTATTACTCCACTCATCAGTGAACCAGAATGTGTCAGGGTCGTTATCCAAGGCATGTCTGGCAATATCGGTATAGAAGTAGCTCTTCTTACTCTTTACAGACGCACCGGCGAAAATATTTTCTTCTTTCGGTCTGTAATCATAGGGCGTGATGAAACAAGGGTCTGAAAGCATTTTCTTCATCACCAACGAATCAGGCGGCATTTTCGTTGAAAAGAGATATACCTCTCCCTTCCTGGCTATAAAATTAAATTTCCCTCCAGACACTATGATGCGATCTCCTGATGGCCAAGCGTAGAGGTGATTTACTCCGGAAGGAACTTGAACAGAAAATTCCTTTTCCTCTTTCCCGGTATAATAGGCTGCCACCAAAATTTCTTTCTCTTTTTTTCGCACCGTGTAGAAGAATTCTCCCTCCATACCCGGTGTCACCTTTACAACATGTTTTTCATCAGGAAGAACAAGAAATTCGTAAAGCGCCCTCATCTCTCCAGCAATCGCCCGGACACCTTCAAAGAGTTTTGGGTTCATCCGGGGATTAGTATAGTCATGCCAGTACGCCCAGAAGTAAATTCCTGACGCACCTTCAACAACTGCTGACCAGCAGTGTAGCCGCATTTCAGGCAGAGTAAGAAACCTTCCCTGACCACCACTTACCCATCTTCCGCCGTAAAAATACTGGGGCCATATAATCCAGGGTTTTTTATTCCAGGCAAGACGTGGTCCTGGAGCCTCAGGGGCCAAACTTCTTGCTATTCTCACCATGTTTCTCACTCTGACAGCAGTGTTCAAGACCTTATCAATTGCCTGTTCCTGAGTGTCAGGATATCGCGGGTAGGGATAAAGGTGGTTCATCATGACATCACTGATGTAGTAAAGGGAGGTTTTCCCGCCGTAGGAACCATTGGTGGCAACAGGGTGGTACGGGTCAAGATCTGAAAGCCTGATGTACTGCTTTACTCTTTCAGGACTGTGGCTAATCTCTTCCCCAAGGAGCCACATCAATGTTGAGGGATGCTGGCTTGCGGCTACCACTTCCTCTTCCTTCATCACAGGGTTGTTTATCATGATTTTTATTCCAAGTTCCTTAGCAGTATCAAAAAGTTTTCTGTCAAAATAATGGAAGTTGGTGGTATTGAAACCTGCCTGACTGATTACTTCAAGGTCAAGGGGATGGGTTCCGTACATACCAATAGCAAAAAACGGTTCGTTGCCAATGAACATTCTTCCTTCTTCGTTTATCCAGACAGTGGAAGGTGTAATTTCAAGAAGCCTGAAATTTTTTCTGTCACTGTCTATTTCTATTTCCTGCTGCGTGAGCAGGTGCGCTGTGATTTCATATTCACCTGGCTGAAAACCTTTCATATCAAAGTATATTCCATTGTCTCCAGGAGCCACATTCTGTTTTTCCTGTACCAGAAGGACCTTTTTCCCTTCGGCTGAGGCAACTTCAAATTTAAGGGACATGGATTCCAGATAACCTTTTTCTCCCTTCACTATAGCCGTTGCCTCAATTTTCCTCTCTTCCATGGCATTCAAAAGCATTGCCCGGTATGCAGGTTTTCTTATTTCAAGAGTAAGAACAGAAACTTTTTCCACTTCCAGGCGCCTTGTCGCCAGTTGTTTTGTTCCCTCCTCTTCAAAGATGGTCATTCTTGCCGAATGCACTCCTTCTTCTTTTTTATAGCCTGAGACTGGTATATTGAGAGGCATTTCTTTTTTATCTGGTATTTCAAGGTCTTGGGTATTACGATACTTCACTCCTGAAGGACTGGTAATTTCTGCCACCACCTTGATTTTTCTCTCCTTTCTTGTCTCATTGGTAATAACTGAATCCACACTGATGGTGATGCCTTCTTTGACCACTTTTTCCTCTATTTTCAGATCTGAAAACTTCCAGGCAAAAGAGGAAACTTCTTCCTTGATAACATCAAGTCCCCACAATCTATTTCCATTTCCTGACCAGTCTCCATGCTCCCACTGCCAGTACCACAAGAAATGCGGGGCAGAATCTTCTCGGGTTCTGGCGCAATGGCGCACCACAGCAGTTTCAAGCGCCATCCCTGGTTTATTCAAGAAACTTGATGAAACAGGTAATTCACTGAATGGCACGAACATTTCCGCTGTCCAGGCCTTCTCTTCTCTTGAAACTCCTGCCTTCCATCTTCCTTTCCAGTCATAGTCATACCGGATACCATCTGCATTTACCAGTAATCTCTGTCCCAGGACCTGAAACCGTACATGGTCATCCTGCCTGACTGCCGGGTCTCCGTCATATTTTGCTTGCGTTTTTAAGGAAGAAAGGTCTGAGTCATAGCATCTGAATCCGATGTAGAGACCTTCTTTTGTCGCCAGGAAAAAACATTCTGTCTGCTCTTTTGCCAGGAGGTGCCCGGAAAGCATTCTGCCTCTACCCTGCCGGGCAACTGTATGCCACTGCCCTGTTGGAATGAACCCTGCCTTTTTCCAAACCGTATCAGTCAATCTTCCATCAACCACTGGTGGCTCGGCCACCACCGGAACCAGAATGTCCCTGGTTCTTAAATCACATCCATCCCTGAACATCCTTCCATCAAATTGAAACCTCTGAACAAGAAGTGGCACTTCCTGTTTTTCTACGCCTGGTTTAAGAGAAAAGACTTTCATTATTCTCCATCGGTCGATCCCGGTGGAATCTTTCACACTCAGACTTACTTCCGCGGGGAAAGATGTGTCTATGGCGAGAATATCCAGTCTTACCTCTTCAGAATCACCAACTGGTATCTTTACCTCCATTCCTTCATTTGGATTGATTGCGCCCGGGTCAAAAAGATTTTTCTTCAATAGCATTTCTATCTTCCCCGTTTGGTCTTTCTTCAGACTGAGTGAAACGGATTCCCGGGAAACAATTTTTTTGTTCTGCCAAAGGAGAATTTCCAGATGAAACTTATCTTCCTTCTCCGTTGCGTTTTTCAATTCTGCGGCAAAAACGGCTCTGGCTTTTCCTCCAGAAATATTAGTGAATTTCAGCACCGGTTTCACCAGTATCGTCCGGTAGGGAACTGGGTCAATCTGAAAGTTTGTCAATGTACCAAAGATACCACCATAGGTATTTCCCCAGTCTTCTCCTGGATGTGGGGTGAAGGTGGAAAGCTGTTTTGTCCTTGCCTGATACCTGTCAAGCCGGATTCCCCATTCAGATGACACTGATTTTTCATCAAGCAGAAGGTTAGAAAACGGAAGAGCCATTTCCACTATCCACCCGCTAGAAAAAGAACCAGTACTAACAACTGGCTGGCAGTTCCAGGAAGAAGAATCAATCTCAAATTCTGTGGAGAAGTCCCAGCCCCCTTCTGTCTTATCGCCATAGGCGTCAGCCACACAGCCTGCGGGTGTAATGGCTATCCGATAATAGGTGTGCTGGTCCCTTCTTGGATCAAGGTAGATCTGAATATAGTCATTCTCTTTTTCAAATATTTCTCTTTCTCTGATATTCTTATCTACAACCATTTCTTCTGGTTTTGCTTCAAAAACTCTCCAGGCAAAATACAGGTAATGCTGGTCATAGCAAATTTTGACTTCGGTATCATCAGGGGCCGGAGTAAAACCTTTATTCAACGGCGTCCTGAAACCGGTTATCGCTCCTGCGTTTTTCCAGCATTCATCGTCAAGGTTTCCATCAATTTTGGGGGGCATTCCTACTTTTACAGCAGGAGCCTGTCTTGCCCAGGGAATAACTTGAGAGAAACAGGAAACACTGCTTACCAGAACAATCAGAAGTATCGGTGCAATCTTTCTCACTTTTCTTCTTCTGTTTTGGCTTTCAACCTGGCAAGAAAAATTGAAGTGGCATCTACTCCTGAATCCTGGTGACCCGAGTAGTAACTCACAACAGTTTCATTAGGAGATACCCTCAAAAAAGAAGCATAGGAAAAATCCCAGTGTTTACCTGCAGGCAGGCTCATTACTTCAATAAGTTTTTTACAATCCTGTATTTCAAAAAGGGTCAAAGTACGTGGCTTTTCCCACTCCTTCCAGTGCCGGCCAAGAAGATAAACCTTATTGCCTATCTGACCAATAGCTGGCCCCTGTAAACAGACCCTGGTTTCATATTTCATCCAGTCAGTATAAGGTGGCACTGATACTGCCAGGCAGATTTCCTTTGGTTCTTTTTCTCTTCTTACAGCAGCAAGTAGTTTTCCGTCAGGATAGAACCATAACTCTGTTTCATTGGCGCCGTCACCAGAGTATATTCTTGACACCTTCCTCCAGGTTTCTCCATTTCTTGAAGCTAGAAGTTCCACAAAACATCCGGAATGATTTTCACTTTCATAGTGGTGAGCTGCCACATACCAGTTTCCTCCCCAGAAACGCGGTCTCCAGTAAACCAGGTTGGGATGAACAAGCACTAGCTTAGACCACTTTTCCCCATCATAACTGCTCATCAATGCTATTTTATCCTTCGCAGTATCAGTGGCATCTATACGGACAGCAATACAAACTGAAAGACGGCTATCATCAGGAAGGAATTTCGGGTCGCGGAGGTCTTTTCCTTGCAAAGAGAATTCGGCTATCTTATTCCATCGTTCAAGGTCAGGAGAAGAAAAAACATACAGAACGCCGTCCAAAGAAACATGGCTGGAACCGTGTCGGAAACAGAGGTAATAACAATCCTTCCACCTGGTAATATCAGTGAAAGCATTGTGCTTTCCGTCGCCATAGATTTTCCTGCACTCAACCAGTTCTATCATCTTCTTCCAGAACGAGGTGACCAGCTCTTACTTCGAACTTTTTGAAGCCCTCGGCGTACTTCACACCAATCTGTTTCCCAAACCGCTCGGAAATTCTTACTGCCAGTTCATCAAATGTTTCCCTTCCGAGTTCCTCTATGCTCCTTGGATCTCCAGTGGCTATTCTCCTTTGAGTTCCACCCATTATCACCTGGCTTTCATGGCAGTAACAGGCACGCTTTTTCCTTTCCATATAGAGCGTCACATCCTCATAATAGTTTGGCTCTCTTGTCCGGTAGAAATAAAGTTCCCTGACGAAATGTGGTTGGATTCCTTCCTTCAAGTGTTCAGGATAAAAATGGGGAAAGCAGGCAAAAACCACTGCCTCAGCAGCAAGAATCCCCACTGTTCTGTGGTCAGGATGAATTTCATAAGGAAGGAATGGGTCAAGGGTCATCACCATTTCTGGCTTTACCTTCCTGATAACCTGCATGATTTTGCCTCTCAATTCAGGGGTAGGACACAGAAATCCATCTTCGCCATCCAGAAAAAAAACATCCTTTACTCCCAGAACTTTTGCTGATTCAAGGGTTTCTTTTTTCCTAATTTCTGCCAGTTTTTCAATATCAAGGTTTCTGTCACAGGTACCACGGTTTCCCTTGGTGCAGACCAGGTAATAAATCTCGTCCCCTCTCTCTGAATATTTTGCCAGTGTACCGCCACAGTGGCATTCAGCATCATCCGGATGGGCTTGGATATTAAGAATTTTCATAAAGAAAACCTATTGAAGGTTATCCACCTTTTCTTTTCCAGAAGTTCTCGTCTTCTAATGACCTTTTTGTTCTGGCTTCAACATGGCCATCGCAAAAAAGAACACTGCCTGTGCCCCGATGCCACTCAGCAAATTTGTTGGCGGGATAACTTGGCCCAGAATAATCAACCCAGACCCCGTTTTCAAATTTCAACACAGAAGTGTAGTTTCCACCATTTTTTGTCCCGTCACAGAGCAAAACCAAAGTAGACGGATTGGTAAGAAGTTCTGGCGCAACATTAGCCCCGGTGAAAATATTCTGATTGATGAGGTAGAGACCGCCAGTAGCTCCTTTCCAATTGCTATGTCCGGCATAACCATCCATAAACTGGTAGTAGTTGCTGCCTTTGTAAAATTCTCCCTGGCAGAACCACGGTGGTAATCCCTGAATGTGGGTGTGTTTGTTGACCACTCTTGAAGGTCCTCCCATAGCATAAACAAAAGCAGAAGGCCACTGATTATTACCGGTTAGGTCCTGAGCATTGCTAATCCAGACCCCATAATCCTGAGCGTACATAGTAAAAACAATTCCCCATTGTTTCAGATTGTTCATACACGCTGCCTGCCTTGCTTTTGCTCTCGCACTGGAGAGCACTGGAAGAAGAATTGCTGCCAGAATCGCAATGATAGCAATTACCACCAGAAGCTCAATCAAAGTAAACCCTTGTCTTCTCATTTGAACCTCCTGTTAGTAAGTTGGCGACCACTCAATTCCCGCCACACCATAACTGCAAAAATGGTACTGTCCACCACTAACAACAACCTTCCCCATAGGAATAGAATCCACATGACCATCAAGGAAAAGAACATTGGCTTTCTCATTGTGCCGGTAAACAGGATGGTAGGCATAGCCGTATCGGCCCATATACCAATTATCGTCATAGGCTGAACCTGTGCTCGTTGTGGCATTGGTGTAGGCATTTGCTTCACTAGATTGGTAAACAGAATATCCGTCGCCGACAAAGATGCAGGTGGACATATTTCTCACCCCGCCGCCAATCAGTTTAACTCCGCTGGCCCCTATGTTCATACAAAAAAAGTAGTTTGTTGAGCCGGGATATTTCTTCGTTCCTATTGGACAACGGAGTACCTCTCTATTGGCTATGTAGGAAGGATGAAGACGGCTATGCCATTTGGTGTTATACGCCGGAGTAAAACCTTCCCAATCCTGGGCATACATATGAAAAGCCAGACCCACCTGCTTCAGATTGGAAAGACAACTGGCTTTCAAAGCATTCTGTTGCGCCCGGCTCAAGGCCGGCAAAAGCATGGCTGCGAGGATTGCGATGATGGCTATCACAACCAGAAGCTCTATAAGAGTAAATGCTTTTTTCACATAATTTTTTCTGTCCATTTTTTCTCCTCGGTTAAGGAAGGGTCGGATTCCAGTAATAACAGCCATTTGTTCCAGTACTAACCAATTCTCTCCAGGCAATCAATTCTGCATGAGCATCACAGAAAACTGCATTTACAAAATTTCCGTGGATCCGGGAAGGACTTGATGCATATTCAACACAGAATCCTCTGTCAAAATTTAACTTTCCGCCAGGCCAAGGACTTCCAATAAGAGCAACACCATTGTACTGCCGGCAAACTCCTCCCTCAGTGACATAAATAATACGCGAAGGATATTTGACCCTTTTCAATTGGCCGCCCCAAAGAACAGCATCAGTCGTAACGCCATGCCAAATGGTCCCATCATCACCCAGGCCGCCCAGTGCTCTCAGACAGAGATAATCATTTACTGTGTAACGACTGCACTCCTGCCAATTATAGGTAATTGGCTTGGTGGCTCGGGGACATTGGAAAATCTTGTAATTTCTTAAATAGGGATAGAGCGCTGAAATATAATTTGGTTGATAAGGAATATTCTCGCAATTGGTTGCATCCCTATAGTAGTTGAAACCCCAGTTCGTTGAACCATGACCCAATGGTCCGATGTAACCCTCCCAGTTCTCAACATATAACAGCATCGCCATACCAATCTGCTTCATATTATTCATGCAGGAAACCTGGTTCGCTTTCTCCATGGCTTCCTGCAAGACCGGAAGAACTAATGCCGCCAGCACCGCAATAATAGCAATTACCACCAGCAATTCAATCAAAGTAAAACCTTTCCTTCTTTTCATATTGTCCACCTCCTCTCTATGTTTCTGACCGCTTGTTTCACTTCTTCTCTATCCGGGACAAACCTTCCGTCAGTGCTTTTCCTCACCACCAGTTCTGGCTTGATCTCAACTGTAACAGAAGCATCATCATTTCCCCGCTTCCTCAGAAGTAATTCCAGCGCCTCAGAAACAATCCTTTCTCGTGGTTGTCTGACCGTCGTGAGGGAGATGTCTGGTTTTCCTGCTTCAGAAACACCATCAAAACCACAAATCGCTAAATCATCTGGAATAGCGTAATGGCATCGCTTAACCAGGTTTTCTAAGAAATAAATGGCAAAACAGTCATAGGGCGTTATGCAGGCCGTGAGGATACCTTTTTTCTCCAAGAGAAACTGGACACCCCGAGAAAGAGCCACCCCTTCTGGTGTCCCTAGGTAAACAAAGTCATTTCTATACCATCCCTTTTCTTCCAAGTATTTCTTGTAGCAACTGTATATCTTCCCCCTCAGTTCCTTTCCATCATCAAGGTAGGCAATATTCTGATGTCCCAGGGAAAAAAGATGTTCCATTATCAGAGAAGTTCCGTAATTTTCATCAACCCTTACCTGGGTGGAGGGAAGGTCTGTCCAGAAATCATTAATGATGACAAAATTTATACCCAGTCTCATCATTTCCCGCCGGATTTTTTCTTCCTGGGAAATTATATTGGGAAATTTCAAAACATTCCTGATGCCGCGTTCTGCAAAACTGCTAATAAACATCTTCTCTTGTTCCACCTTGTTATCCGCGTCAGCAACTACCACGTGGTAGCCTCTTTCTCCAGCCTGGAGAATAATCTCTCTTAAGAACTCAACAAAAATAGCATTCCTCAGATGGGGAACAATCACACCGATATGCTCTTTTCCGTCAACTGTGCCCCTGACAAAATTTCCCAGACCCCACTTCTTTTCTATGATGCCCTCTCTTTCCAGTCTTAACAGGGCGCGTCTGACAGAGACCAGACTTACATTATAAAGGGCAGAAAGGGCTCGTTCAGAAACCAAGGGATCACCAGGAAGAAGTTCACCGGTTTTGATTTGCTTCTTGATTGCATTAGCTACCAAGTCAGACTTGAAGGACCTCTTTAGTAGACTCTTCTCAGACTTTCCAATTTTGGGAGAATTCACTTCCATTTCCTCTTTTTATTGTCATATTCTACTGTTATTTTACTGCTATTATAGCATGCCTATTATCCCTGTCAAGTCTAGCGCCGTCTTAGTGAAAAATTAAACCAGGCAGGTAATCTTCTTCCCTACGCTCACTCCTCTATCGCCACTACCCGACAAGGACAACCGCTTATCCCTTTCACCTTAAGCGGCAAAGCAATCAGCTTCACTCTTGACCGGGTAATCTTCTCTAGGTTTATCAAGGGAGCTACTACCAGAACATCGCGGGAGAAGAGGTCTTTCAGCAGGCCGGTTGGCTGGTAATAGTCATCGTAAATAGTCATATCTCCTGCCAGAAGTGAAATGCCTTTACTCAGCACCCAGGTCATACTTTCAGGAGTGAAATGGGGACTATCTTTGACAAAATTCTCTTTGTTCCAGAATTTTTCCCAGCCGGTGGCCACAATCAGCCCTTCTCCTTTCTTGAGCTGAAGATTTTTTTCTTCAAGTTCCTTTACGGTGATGACCTCCGCCGGTCCTTTGGCAATCCTGACTACAACCGCATCCAATATAAGCCTTTCAAGGGGTATTTGTTCAATTGTTGGTTTCCCTTTGAACATCTCTGCTGATGTTTGCACATAAGTGGCCGAGGAAGAAGAAAAAGTTATCCGGTGGGCATTTACCTTGTAGTCAGCGTATGAAGTGCTATCATCAATGGAACTCACTTGAGCAATTTCTACTTTCGGATAGGGGTGACCGTATTCCCACATACCATTTTCTATCATTCCAGTCAGGTCTATATACTTCATTCTTCCTCCTGGTTTTTCCCTCGGTTTTGCTAATTCAATTCGGCTTTTTCAGCCTGGCTATTTTTATCGGCCTGACAGGAGGACGCACCTTCGCGGGTAACAATTCCGAAAGCGATCTTCCTGTTTCCCTGGCAATAATCTTGGCAATCAATGAACCACAGGTCTTCCCTTGACAAAGTCCCATACCTGCGCCCAACATCCTCTTTACTGCATCCGGGTCGCGCGCCCCTGCCTTGATAACCCTGATAATGTCTCTTTCTCTTATTTCCTCGCAACGGCAAACTATTGGATTATTTTTTCCCAGGCTCATATTTTCTTGTCTCATCAATCAGATTTTCTCTTTTCAGGACGAAGTATTTAACTTTCTTATACAACTTCTTCGAAAACGAGAAGGTCACCAGGGAAGTTCGGTTGTTTTTTTCTGGGGGAATTACCCGGATAATGTTTCCCTTCCCCAGGTACCTTCCTTTCTCATCAACTACGAAAACCTCTTGTCCTTTCTTCGGCAGCGGGAGAAATTCATATGGCACAGTGAGAGAAGCCTCGCTGGGACTATAATCATAATGTAGAAGACTGATAGCCAGTCCTGGGCAAACAGGGATACACCGTCCACAACCAGTACACTTGGCTTCATCAGTTACCGGAAGGTTGGTTATTGGCTGTCCAATGATAATCGCGCCCTGAGAACAAACCGTTTCACAGGGATTACAGGGTATCTCTTCCGGACAATCAATGATAACCACCGGCCTTTTCTTTAACCTTTTTCCACTCACTATAAATTTTCTCCTTCTCTTTGTGCCTGAAATCCCCATACGGCCCTTTTCGTAACATTAACAGATTCTGCTCTATCTCTTTTCTTCTGGAGTCTGCCTCGGCAGCAGAAATAAAAGCGAGTGATTCAAGAGCGCCCACCCCGGCCAATCTGCCCTCTTCCATCGCCGTTGATGCCTCCTCTATTCCGCTGGCATCTCCGGCAATGTACATTCCAGAAACCGTTGTTTCCATCCCTCTGTTATGGAGGGGAACAAAACCGCCCAGAAGAGGAAAGTAACCGAACTTACAACCAGCAAGCCAAGCAAGTTCCGAAAGAGGGGTGAGTCCGACTGCCAGGCAAACCAGGTCAACAGAAATTGTTCTCTCTGTCCCAGGGATAGGTCTTAGATTCCTGTCTCCCCTACCCACAATTGCCTCTTCCACCCGTTCTCTTCCCCGTACTTCCAGCACTGTGTGGGAGATAAGAATATCTACGCCGAGTCTGGCTATTTTGTTTGCGTGAACCTTGTATCCCCCAACCCGCGGCAGTATCTCCACAACGGCTTTAACTTCACATCCAGCTTGGAGTAACTGGTAACTCACGATCAACCCCACATTCCCAGAGCCAATCATTAATGCCCTCTTCCCAGGGAGAACTCGGTGAATATTCATCATTGTCTGGGCAGCGCCTGCTCCCATCACTCCCGGAAGTGTCCAGCCTGGAAACATCAAAGAATTCTCGCTTGCACCGGTTGCCAGAATTACTTTGTCCGCTGTTATTGTCATGGATCGCTTTCCCTCGCGCACTACCCCAGCTCGAAATTCAGGGGAAAGACCCCAGACAACTGAACTTAACATCATCTCCACGCCTGCCTCTTTACACTTATGGAGAAGCATCTCGCCTATCTCAAAACCCCGCACCCCTGCATGGTGCTGCTCTGAGCCGAAAAACCTGTGAATCTGTTTAAATAATTGTCCTCCCGGCCTTGTATTTTCATCAATGACAATAACCTTGGCTCCAGATTTCCCCGTCTCAATTCCCGCGCATAACCCGGCAGGACCGGCTCCAATCACCAGGACATTTGCCTTTTTTTCCATATGCCAAGTCCCTTCTGAGTTTGCACTACCATTCCCCCTTTCACCGGGGTAATGCAGGTTCTCACATTAGCCACTCCATCAACCGTCATCACACAATCAGTACATCTACCTAATCCACAAAAGTATCCCCGGGGTTGTTTTTCCTTCCTAGTATAGCGGAACTTTTTAATACCAGCCGCCCAAAGTGCCGCAGCAATTGGTTCTCCCTCATAGGCTTCAACCTTTCTGCCATCTACAAAGATATCCACCTTTTTTCCTGCCGGCCGGTCAGGCAAAACTGGATGTTTTTCTATCCTCATTTTCTCGCAAAAAACTCCGCTAATGAGGTGCAGTTATAAGTCTTCGGCCAGACAAATTTTCTCCGGTAATACTTTGCCGGATCAAAACATTCCAACAGAGAAGGTGTTCTGTCAGAAATAATCATCTCTGACATTAACTCTCCAACAATTGCTGCATAAGCCATGCCATTGTAAAAACCTGCTGCCATGTACAACCCTTCACTTTCTGGTACTTTGCCTACTACTGGAGCAAAATCAGGTCCTAACGCCATAGTTCCAGCCCAAGCCCTGATGATAGAAAGGTCTTTTAAGGACGGATAGAGACAGGAGAAAATTTTCGCGTTGCCCCTGACTTCCTCGAGAAAAATCCGTTCTTCATATTGCCGCTGCCTGGACAGGCGAAAGGAATCAAGACCCCCGGCAATTAAATTACCCCTTTCTGACTGGATGTTCGCGTAGATAGCTTCCCCTTTAATGAAAGCCTCCACTGGACAAACAGGGAGCGGGGCTGCTGGCTCGGTAACCACCGCTGTCTGCCGCAATGGCAAGATATCTATCTCGGGAATGAGGAAAGAAGACCAGGCATTGGTTACATTCACTACTTTTTCTGCTCTTATTCTTTGACCGGTGGTCGTCTCAATACCACATACTTTACCGTTTTTCCGCAATATTTTCTTTACCTCAGTCCAGGTGAAAATTTCTCCCTTGTGTTTCACAAAATTTTCAGCCAGGCCACGGGTGTAAAAGAAGGGATTAATAGTACCATCCGAAGGCCGATAACGGGCTCCTTTGATTTCTTGAGTAAGCAGAGGACACAGCCTAAGTGTCTCTTCCTTCGTCAGGAGGGCAATTTCTCTATCACCTGCTTTTTCCTGGATTTTCACCACATATTCCAATTCTTTCCATTCTTCCTTGGTGAAGGCTATATCCAGAGAACCTGTCCTTCTGTATTCAAGATCAATCTTCAGTTCTCTACTCAGCGTTTTAAGAATAATGTTGTTTTCTCTGGTCAGAGCCAACCGCTTCTTTATATTAGCCGGCTCCTTTTCTCTCCCTTCCAGCTGGATTACTTGCCCACCATTTCTACCTGAGGCACCGGAACAAATGTTTCTTTTCTCCAGCAAAATAGTTTCCTTGCCTTTCTTAGCCAAGTGATAGGCTATTGAACAGCCAAAAATACCCCCTCCAATAACAATCACTTCACTTTCAGAAGGCAACTTGGTGACACGGCTATCCATCTATTTAACCCACTTGAGTACTCGCTTGATCGTGTCGGATTTTAAACATAAATTCTCCTTCCTTCCCTGGCCGATTGAACCGCTAGCTGGCAAATTCTGAGTGTTTCCAGAGCTTCTTCTGGCGGCACCAGAATCTTCTGTTCACCAAGAATTTCCCTGACAAAATTGTCTGTGTCTATCTTATATGGGTCATTCTGAGGAAAGTTAATTTCCTCCCGTTGCTTTTCACTCAGGAGAAACAAACCTCCCTGTCCTTCGGTTCCTTTAAACTCCAAATATCCTTTTTCTCCCACAATATATTTGCTCGCGGTACTGGGAGCTAATATGCCATGTCCCTGAAGGCTAAAAGCACATCCTCCGTTAACGAATTTAAGCATAATTGTTCCTGAGGCCATAGATAACTTACCGGATTCATTTTTTCGTTCATCAAGAACACCCTCAAGCCACTCCACCCTACCAAAAAGGTCTCTAAACTGGTCAACATGGTGGTAATTTAGGAAGGTGAACGTATCACCGCGGAGAACCGGATCCCCATACCATCTAGACATTTCCCGGCCATACCAAATGTACCCAGTGGCAAAAATCATCCTTCCTATTCGAGACAAATTCTCCTTCGTTGCCAAATGTTGAGCTTCAAACCTCATGGTATGCCCTGGATGGAGTATCAGTCCCTTCTTTTTCGCCAGAGTAAGCATTTGCTCTGCTTGGTTTATAGTCAGAGCTATCGGATATTCAACCAGGACATGTCTATAAGTATCAAGTGCCTCTATCGCCATAGAGAAATGCCACCGGTTGGGTACTGATAAAATTACCGCTTCAAATTCTCCTTCTCTCAAAAATTTCCGGTAATCAGAGTAGAACCTGGCTTGGTATTCTCTGGTTATGGCTTTGGCTTCCTCTGTGGAATCGCAGACCGCGCTCAGGACAACCCGGACATTTTCTGCAAGCCACCTGGCTCTTATCCGCCCCATCCCGCCTGCTCCCACCAAACCAACTTTGACTTTTTTCATTTGTCTGTCCGGAGCGAGGTATTTTATACTGAAAAATAAGGAATCTTCAAATGTCAGCTGAACAGCTCTCCAGACGATAGTCTCTGCGGTGATGAGATAGCGCTGATGAAGTCTTGGGGACTTCAATAATGGTCAAGAGTATTTTCCGGTCCTGGAAGAGTAAGATTTTTGATGACGAAGTCATGCATGCACCGGAGGTGTATTCAGAAAAAGAATTAACCCGCATAAAGAATGCTGGGCATACAGGCATCTGGGTCGCGGGACTCCTAAGAGATCTTTCTCACTCGGATGTATTTCCTGAATTTAACCGCAAGGAAAATCAAAGAAGAATTGAAGCCCTCAAAATACTTGTCCAGAGAGCCTTCAATTGTGGTCTTGAGGTTTTTGTCTATCTGGTTGAACCTAGAAATTTGAGTATCACTGATTTTTTCTGGAAGAAGCATCCTGAAATTAAAGGCACGCGCGGGAACGCCGCGATAAGAGAATATCAAGAAGGTTACGCCATGTGTACTTCAGACAGGAGGGTTCTTGAATTTCTTGAAAACTCTACCCGAAATTTATTCAAACTGGTTCCCGGTCTGAAAGGAATGATTTTGGTGACTGCCAGTGAACATCTGCACCACTGTCTTTCTTTCGCTACTCCTTCCTGGCCAAACCTGTACGAAAAACAGTATCCCCACCTCTGTCCGAAGTGCCGGGACAGAGACGCAGTGGGACTAATAGCTGAAATCATCAACCACATTGCCCAGGGTGCTTTTTCTGCCAATTCTGATGCGGAAATCATTGCTTCTGCCTGGGGATGGACCTGGTATGAAACTCCGCCCCATCCAAGACTAATTGAGGCTATTGACAAAAGGATAGCAATTGAAACCTTTTTTGAGAAGGGGGGAGTTAAGAGGCAAAGAAACGGGCAAAACATCAGGATTAACGAGTACGCGTTGAGTTACATCGGACCTTCGCCTTATGTCAGGAGGCTGATCGCTTACCTTAAAAAAAAGAGACGAAAATTTTATCTTAAACTTGTTCTGGGAACAACCCACGAGTTGGTAACGATACCCTGTCTTCCTGTAGCAACCCAGGTGTATCAAAAGGTTACCCGGGCCAAGAAATTAAAGCCATACGGATTCATGTCCTTTACTTTTGGTACCATTCCCTGTATCAACTTAAGAGTCTTTGAGAAGATACTCCCCCGGAAAATTCTGCCGCGAAACCAGAAAACATTTCTTCAAAGTGTGGCTAAGGAATACTACCCAGGGTGCGACCCGAAGAAACTCTACCAAGCTTGGAAACATTTCTCTTCTGCCCTGAATCTTTATCCTTTTAGCAACTCCCTGATGTATTATGGCCCAGTGTGTTTCGCTCTGGCTTATCGCCAGTTTCCCGGACCGGTTAAGGGCAAGCCTATGTCACCAACCTGGCTGCCATTTGCCAGCAATGGCGATGACTTAAGTTCTGTCTGCACTGATTTCTCTGAAAAAATTATTATTAAAAGATTTGAAGAAATGAGTCGGCTATGGCAACAAGGTTTAGTCTGGTACCACCAGGGGATGGAAAACGTTCTTCCCAGAAAGAAGCGGAACGAAATTGCTACCGTCGAAATCATTCCGCTCATTTTTCAGTCTGTGGCCAATGTTTTCAAGATTCATCTCTTGAAGAAGAGCTGGCATAAACAAGAAATGGAGGGGTTTCGAAAGATCATTCGTCAGGAATTGTTCTTAGGCCAGAAAGCCTTGCCTCTCCTAAGGATGAATAAACTTCTTGGTTATCATGTTGAAGCCGGGACACATCTCTTTTCGGAAAGATTGGTCAACCAGAAAATAAGACATCTCCGCCGACTTCTTCGCTAACCGAGAAGCTTGACCGAATCTAGTAATAACTGTTGATTTGAGATACCTGGGATAACTGCGTGATAAAAATTATGTTCTGGCATGCCTTTATGGTTTATCCCTGATAATTTTGTGGGGCAACACTTTCTTCCAGAAATTAACACTGGCGAGTGCCTCTTCCAACGCCTGATTATCTCTGGGTTCAAAGGCCGGAACAAAAATTTCTATCAGCAAAGTCATCTGAACGGCTCCAGCTTCTTCAATGGCTCTGATAATTTTCTCCGGTTGGACTATACCCACACTATTGTATTCCCGGGTAAATGGCCAGTGCCGGCTGGCTTGCAAATCAGTCTGATGCAAATGAATCGCTTCCACCCACCGCCCACACTGTCTCAGCCAGTAAGCAGGGTCACATTCTTTTTTCCCTTTCAGGCTGGTGGTCCGATGGTGTCCCACATCCAGGCAAAGACGCACTGGCAAGGCGGCCTTCTGATTTATTTTCTCCACTATCTCCAAGGTTTCTTCCACTGTAGAAGGCGGTTCTCTGACAACCGACATCGGTTCTATTAAAAGAAATTCCAGCCCGCAGCTTGCAGCGTCCTCGGAGAGAACTGTTAGTAAATCAATTGCTTCCTTGATTCTTTTCCGTCTGACAGTCGGTTGACTAGCTTCTGTAGCGGATAGAGCCCCAGTAAAACCACCGGCTCCTTTCGCTCCAATCTTGCTGGCAAATCGGACTGCCGCCTTAAACCAGGCTAAGGCATATTCCCGCCAGGATTTATCCGGATGATAGAAAAAGCTATTGTCGTGATGGCCGCAACCGGTAAAGACACTGTGAATGTTAACCTGGTACCTCGCTGATGCATTCTGGATTTCTTTCACTAACCGGTTTCTATAGTCAGTTGGCCAGCCTGTCTCAAAACCATCCAGAGAATACTGAAGACAGTCCAAATCCAACTTTTCCCTGACCAGAGCGAATTTCTCTTCTGGCCTTGGCCACCTAGTCGCCATGAAATAACTGTTGATTCCGAGGGTATAATCAACCATAGAACTGGCAATATTTTCCTGCTTCTTATCTTTGGCGTCAACCGACCACCATCTGCTCTAAAGACTTGCCAGCGGCTTTATCCCATGCCAAAATATTTATTAGTACGCAAGGGAGGGGCCATGTCATTTTTGGGATTTGGCAAACCCGATATTGACAAATTGATTTCCCACCAGGACATAGCCGGTCTTATCAAAGCTTTAAAATATCGAAAGGACTCTTATATCCGGCGGAAAGCGGCTGAGGAGCTGGGCAGGTTAAAAGAAAGACAGGCAGTCAATGCGCTCGGTGAGTGCTTGTCAGATTCGGAAGTATCGGTCAGGGCAAAAGCAGCAGAAGCCCTGGGACGGATTGGCACTCCGGAGGCTGTCCGTTATCTCCTTACTGTTCTTCGCGACCCAGAGGAAAAGGTTCGTTTTCAGGTAGTGGAAGCCCTGGGACGGATTGGAGGACCAGGGGCAGCCGCAGCGATTATTGATTTGCTTATGGATAAAGAGGAAAGTGTCCGGGGAGCCGCGGCTGAAGCTGCAGG
>JAMWDF010000027.1 GCA_023818865.1 Candidatus Omnitrophota bacterium | reverse complement strand
GTAAATCCACTCCCCAAGCATTTCCGGTGGCAACCCAGCGGCTTTGCCCAAAAGAAGTTTCTGCAAACCAGTGATTTCTATCTCCCGGGCTAAGAGATACGCGACGAGCACTTCCACTCCGGCCGCTACCCGCCTGGCTTCTCTCAGCAGACGCATGGCTGTTTTCACCTTTTCCTTTTCCCAGGTTTGACTGGTTACCGGAGGGCTGATTCCCGAATAATAGGTAGGAAAAGCTTTCCAGAGCCGAGAAGGTTCCAAGTAAATCCCGGGATTCACCTGGCCACCTGCCACCAGATTTTTTCTTTCTAAAGCCATTCCAGTTTCCTCTTTTTGCAAAAAGAGGGAGAGATTGAAAAAATCTATCTCTAAGGACTGATATCTGGAGAGAAATTCGCTTTTCCAGTTAGCCACCAGATTCACCCATAGCCTAAAAAATTCTTGATAGGACTCAGCCGCCGCAGCTGGTCCCTGAGCGGAAATAACTCTCCGGGAAAGTATCTGCCAGACTTCTGGTTCCCGAATCACCTTCTTTTCCTTTAAAGCCAGACCAAGATTTCCCTCACTTACCAGGGTGAAGGGACTACCTTTTGGCAAGAGGGATTCAACTCCGGCATTGAAGATCAGTCGTAGGGTACCTATGTCATACCGGAAACGATACCACTGATAAAGTCTGACCGGCAGCAATTCTTTTGCTTGAGCCATAAGGTTAGCCCTGACTGAATCAAAGAAAAGACAAATATCAGCTGGAGAAGCCAGGGCTTGGCCGAAACGGTAAGGCGTAGAATCTAATTCGCCTAAAGCCGCTTGAAGAGTAGGCGCTGCGGCTACCTTTTCTAGCTGTTGTCGAGTAAGAAAGGTTTTTTCCAGCGCCTTCACCCGGGCACTTTGAACTATAATATCGTGGTCAATCATCAGATTTTCGCCAGCACTGCAAAGTCTTTTTTCAGGCCATCCATGGCTTCTGGCCGGTATGTGGCCACCGCTGGATGGAAAAGAGCGACAATTTGCACTGTCTGAAAAAGGTCCCCTTCTGGAGTGAAAACCTGGCCGTGAACTTGACTGAGGGAAACCTCTGGAGATAGCCCGAAGAACCTCAAGATGGTCCTCAGGGAAAACCTACCCAGGCAAGCAATTACTTCTGGCTGGAGCAGCTCTATCTGTTCTTGAAGGTAAGGGGAACAAGCCACCAGTTCTTCTGGCATCGGGTCGCGGTTACCTGGAGGCCGGCACTTTACCACATTAGTGATATAAACCTGCCTGCGGTCAAGGTTGATAGTAGAAAGTAACTCATCCAGGACTGCTCCAGCCCTTCCACAAAAAGGCTTGCCTTTTCGGTCCTCGTTAAATCCTGGCGCTTCACCCACCAGCATTATCCTGGAAACAAGAGAGCCACTGCCAAAAACCACCTGGGTCCGACTGCTAGCCAAGCCGCAGTCATTACACCTTAGGCATCTTTCTTCCAATTTCTGCCATTTAACCGCAGCCACCATTCCTGGCCACCTGCATTTCCGTCTGGCGGAATATCTCTACCAGTTTTGGCCGCAAGTATCGCTGGACGGTCTCCCAGTTAATCACCAGGTTCCAGTTAGCCCCTTCCACAATAAAACCTTCAGTTTTTCCAGGTTTTACAGTGACCGGAATAAAGGCGGAAAACTGGGCTTCCTTTCCTGCAGGCACATAGACCACCCAGGGTCCTTCTGCTTGAATCTCAGCCAAAACTTCGCTGAGAAAACCAGGCCCATGATGTTCCAGCCAGGAATGAAACAATTTTTTCACCTCATCCAGAACCTCATTCAGGCACTTATTTCTTTCCGCTAGGACTCTTCTTTGCCCAGCTAGTCTTTCCTTGGCTAGCTTTTCGCGATATCGTTCCTGGATAGCTAATTTTTCCCGGGAAAGAGCTTGCCGAAACTGATTTTCAATCTGTCTTTCTTTTTCTGCCTGGAGGCTGGCTGCTTCTTCTTTCGCCTTAGCCAGTATTTCCTGGCTCTCTCGCGTTGCTTCCTCAATCACTCGGGAAATAAGTTTGTCTACCGTACTCATAGTTTCACCGCGATCAGCATAAAGATAGAAATTACCAAAGCCAAAACCGCGTATGTCTCCACCATCGCGCCATAAATCAGGGCTTTCATAGAAGATTCTGGTTGCTTGGCCACGACCGCAATCCCAGCCGCGCAAACCTTACCCTGATGGATTGCCGAAATACATCCAGAAAAAGCAATCGGTAAACAAGCCACGAGAATCTGTGCTCCTTGAAGCGGAGTGACCGGTATTACCCTCTGGCCCAAAAGTCCCAGTTTCATAATCACCAGAAACCCGGTAAGAAACCCATAGATGCCCTGGGTACCAGGCAGAGCCACCAGAAGAAGCATAGTGCCAAACTTTTCTGGTTCTTCTGAAAGAAGACCGTTAGCGGCACTCCCAGCCAGTCCCACTCCATAAGCAGAGCCAGAACCAGCCATGAAGATAGCTAAGGCCGCCCCGAAAAGCGCAATGACCAGGCCAAGCAGTTCCATTTTTCCTCCCGGCTTGACTTCTTATGACTTGTTTTCTTTTATTTTCCTGATCAGGAAAGGTATTATCTGGAATAGGTCCCCTACCAGGCCCAGATGGGCTACCTTAAAAATAGGCGCATCCGGGTCTTTGTTAATAGCAATAATAAAGTCAGAGGTACGCATTCCAGCCAGATGCTGAATGGCTCCGGAGATGCCGCAAGCCAGGTAGATTTTTGGCTTAACAGTTCGGCCAGTTTGGCCAACCTGGTGGGGATAAGGAATCCAGCCTGAATCCACGGCTGCCCGGGAAGCCCCTACTGCGGCTCCGACCAAGGTAGCCAGCTCTCTTATTAAGTCAAAATTTTTCCCGTCTCCCAGGCCTCGGCCGCCAGAAATGATTACCTCTGCTTCCTGGAGGTCAACCAGATTCTCTGCCCGCTTCTGAGCCAAAAGCTTCACCACCGAGGGAAGCTGGGTAGAAACGGTCTCGGTAATCACCTGCCCCTTGGGTTGCTGGACCGACCTGGCTTCTTCAACCATCTTTGGCCGGAGAGTAGCCATCTGAGGCCGGTGGTACCGACAGATAATTTGGGCCATCAGGTTGCCACCAAAGGTTGGTCTGGTTTGAACCAAAAGTTTACTTTCCGGGTCAATATGAAGCTGGGTGCAGTCAGCTGTCAAGCCAGTGCCTATCCTGGCTGCCACTGAAGGGAAAAAAGCCCGGCCCATCATCGTAGCCGCCGCCACCACGATATTAGGTCTGTACCGCCTGATAAGTTCAGCCAGCACCAGCGCGTAAGGTTCTTCAAGAAAATTCTCTAACTCAGGTCTGTCCACCAGATAAACTTTCTCACATCCATGAGCCAGCAGCTGGTCAGCCAGCTTTTTCACTTGATAACCTAATAACACTCCAGCCACTTCCTCTTTCAAAGTTTCTCTCATCTGAAGACAAACCTGGAGAAGTTCCCGGGAAACCGAAGATAGTTTCCCTTGCCTCTGCTCGGCAAAGAACCAGATTCCTCGGTAGCCAGAGGTATCAATCTTTTTTTCCGTCTCTTCCAGAACCAACGCTCCTTCTGGGCAGACCTGGATACACTTCCGGCAGAATCGGCAGTTTTCGTTAATCTCAGGAAAACGTTCCTTCCAGTCAATGGCATTAAAGGGACAAGCGTCCAGGCATTGCTGACAGCCAGTACATTTGTCCTTCAGTAAGCGTAGAATCATCAGACTAACCCTTTCTCTTTCAGGGTTTCGTATAGAATCTGAGCCAGTTGTTCTGGTTCACCTTTAACCACCTTGCCTTCAGCCTTTATCTCTGGATGCCAGCACTCCACTACCCGGGTAGGCGAACCTTCTTGGCCAAAAAACTCAATTTTCCCGCTGATATTCGAAGCCCCCCAGACAGGAATCTCAGCCTTTTTTGCCCTCAGCAAACCTCGCAGAGAAGGTAGCCTTGGTTCATTGATTTCCTTGACGACCGTGATTAACGATGGCAGCGGAAGTGCCAGCGTCTCATAGTGGTCCTCCATCAGCCGGACACATTCCAGTTGACCATCAGCTACCTGATTGATGCCACTGACAAAGGTCGCATAAGGAATCCCTAAATGAAACGCTATCTCCGGTCCTACCTGGCCGGTACTCCCATCCAGAGTCTCCCGGCCGCAGATAATTATCTCAAAAGGAACCAGTTTCCTGATAGCCGAAGCCAGAATGTAAGAAGTGGCCAGAGTGTCGCTGCCAGCAAAGAGCCGGTCGCTAAGCAGAATTGCTCGGTCAATACCCATTGCCAGGGCTTCTCTTAGAGCACTTTCGGCCTGGGGTGGCCCCATAGAGATGACGGTTGTTTGCCCGCCAAATCTTTCCTTCAGCCGGATTGCCTCTTCCAAGGCATAACTATCATAGGGGTTGATAATTCCCTTTACTCCTTCTCTTACAATCCGCTTAGTCACCGGGTCAATCTTAACTTCGGTCGTTTCCGGTACCTGCTTGATGCACACGATAATGTTCATATCTTCTCCACGCTAAACTCAAAAAATTAGTCTATCATGAGTTTCCTCTTTTTCGCAAATTCAGTTTCGCCAGAAAAGAGCATTGCTTGTTTGCTTTCAGCTATGAGATAATAGAACCAAACTAACATAACAAGGAGAAACTATGATTTCTATTCACCGAGCGTTAATCAGTGTATCCGATAAAACAGGGTTGATAGAACTGGCCAAGCACCTAAGTAAATACCAAGTAGAGATCCTTTCCACTGGCGGCACAGCCAATCTTCTCCGGCAGAACGGCTTTGAAGTGACTGATGTCTCCACCTTCACTGGTTTCCCGGAAATCCTGGATGGCCGGGTGAAAACTCTCCATCCAAGAATCTATGGCGGGCTATTGGCTCTTCGGGATAACCCGGAACACCAGGAACAAATGAAGAAAAACAATTTGGTACCGATTGACCTGGTGGTGGGCAACCTCTACCCTTTTGAGGCCACTTTAGCCCGGGGGGCGACCCACGAAGAGATTATTGAAAACATAGACATTGGCGGTCCCTGTATGATTCGGGCTGCGGCCAAAAATTACCGTTATGTGGTGGTACTGGTTAACCCTGGTCTCTATCCGGAGTTAATGAAGGAAATGGAAAAAAATTATGGCGGGGTAAGTGAAGATTTTTCTTTTCGCTGTGCCCGGGAAGTCTACCGATTGACTAGCCACTACGACTCAGCTATCCTAAATTACTTTGAGAAAAAAGATATCCAGGAAAAACTTCCGGATAGGTTGGAATTGCGTTTAGAGAAATTCAGGGCTGTTCGCTACGGGGAAAATCCTCATCAAAAAGCGGTTTTCTATCGCCAGGCAGGACAACTCCCTTACGGCCTATCAGCCGCTGAGGTCCTTCAAGGCAAAGAACTTTCTTTTAACAATTACCTTGACCTGGAAGCAGTCCTTTCCGGTGTAAGAGAATTTGACCAGCCAACCGCTTATATCGTCAAACACCTTTCCCCCTGCGGGGTGGCTTCTCATCAGAAACTGGCCCAAGCCTATCGGCTAGCCTTAGAATGCGACCCTCTTTCTGCTTTTGGGGGAATTGTTGGTTTTAACCGAGAAGTGGACGGGGAAACAGCCGTGGTCATCCTTGAAGGAATGGAAAAACATGGTTTCCTAGAGTGCCTGTTAGCGCCTGGTTTTACCCCGGAAGCGAGGGAAAAGCTGGCGGCGAAAAAAAACCTGCGACTGGTAGTGGTCAAGGACCTTTCGGCTACTGACCCGATAGACATCAAGAGGGTGACTGGCGGATGGTTAGGGCAGGAACCAGACACCGCGGAGTTAAAGGAATGGAAAGTTGTCACGGAAAGAGAACCAAACGAAGAAGAGAAACGTTCACTCCTTTTTGCCTGGAAGGTATGCAAAACTACCCGTTCTAACGCCATCGTTTATGCCCGGGGCACAGCCACTGTAGGGATAGGCGGCGGGCTTTACTCCCGGGTGGATGCCAACCGACTGGCCGCGGCCAAAGCTGGTTCAAGGGCAAAAGGTGCGGTGATGGCTTCAGATGCCTTCTTCCCCCAGCCGGACAACATTGAGGTAGCGGCCAACGCTGGTATTACTGCTATTATCCAGCCGGGGGGGTCCATCAAGGATCAGGAATGTATTACCGCCTGTAATCGTTCCCGAATAGCGATGGTTTTCACCGGAATGCGCCACTTCCGCCACTAAAATTAGTACCGACGCCGGCCACCATGACCGCGGAAGTTCCCGCCTGAGTGACGTCGTTCCGGTCCACGTTCACTTCTCGGTCGAGCTTCATTTACTTTCAGCGCCCGGCCCTTCACTTCCTGACCATTTAAACCATTGATGGCTGCCTGGGCCTGAGCCTGGTCCGGCATATCCACAAAAGCAAAACCGCGACTTTCTCCGGTAAACTTATCCGCCACAATGGTGGCTGAATCAACCTTACCGAATGGCTCAAAAAGAGCCCGCAACTCATCCTCTCCCATCTCCCACGACAAATTCCCCACATAAATCCTCATTCCCCTGCCTCCAGGTTAAACTACCGCCCGGTTCATCCGGGCATGGATACTATACCACAGACTTCTTTTAAAAGAAACTCCTTAAGGTTCAACCCAGTCCGGAATTCTTGCTCGGGCCGAGCTTTCCCAGGCGGTGAGAAATACCGTGGCCGTAAAAGAAAGGGCATTCTGATAACACTTCTCGGCCAAACTTATCACTCGGGAACTTTTTTCCTCAGCCATAAGCTCTGTTTCCAACCGATAGACTTCCTCTACCAACGACTGACTCTCCTTTAGTTTCTGAAGGACCAAATTGTAAAGGTCAACGCTCGGTTTTACCTTCAATCCAGCGGCGATCTTCTCGGTGTCCAACCTAACCAGCTGAAACAGCCCATCCATCTTCTGGTGCAGCCCTGTCCGGGGAGAAAGACCATCTTTCATCTGGCCGTCATAATGGAGTGTAACATGTAATGGCATGCATCCATCCTGAACATAGTGGGCCAATATCCCGGCATAGAGTAAACATTTGGTTTGAATTTCTTTACTTTCAGGCCAGCGCCGGAACTGAGCAAATGCGCCGGTTAGTTTTTCGGTCCACTCCCAAATAGCATAAGGCAAACATCCCACCACCTGGGGGTCAAGTCCTTTTCGGTGCAGAAGACGGTAGTACTCATACCTGGTCAGCGGAAGAGTTTCCCCTTTTAGGTACTCACTGTCAAAATAATGGTCTGGTTTCTCCCTGGTCACCAGCGCCCTGGTGAAAACCTCAGTAAGAATATCCGGGTCCTGACTAGTATGACTGATGGTTTTTTCTCCCTGGCGGAAAAATTCAGGCAAGAGACCAGCCACCATTCTTACTGCCTGGCCGGTCAGCTGGATATGACTGGCCACAAACCAGGGATAGACCCAGGAAGCCTGGGCCAGAATCAAGAGAGAAGCCAGTTTGGTTCTTAAACCAGGTTTCATTTCCGCCTCCTTGTCCAATTATAACCTATCCTTATCCTGTCTTCTCATTGTAGATTTTACAGAGGGGCAAAGACAGTAGTAAAATTTACTTCAATATAGGAGGCAAGGATGAGTCGTCAATTAGCCCTGGAGGCCATCAATCTAAAGCCAACTACCCGCTGGGCCCATACAGAATATAGCCTTTCCTATCACCGAGAATATTTCCGCCAGCGCACTGGGAAAAACCGAGATGATCAGGAAATGACAAGAGCCATTTACGATTACACCGAGTGCGACTTTATCTTCCTGGCCAATGACGGACTGATTGACTGGAGTAAGACTGGCCGGGTAACAGATATGGGTCATGCCGTCTATGCTGGTAATGGAATTGATAAGCGCCAGCCAGCTCCTTCTCCTTTCAGCTCACCAGAAGAAGTCTGGGCCTTTGACGCAGTGACTGAATATGGCCTGCCTGATTTTCAGGAACAGGTTACTGCCTACGAAAAAATTTACCAGGATTGTAAAAAGGCATTTCCGGAACAATTCACTCCTGGTGGTTATTACCGGACAATTATTTCCGGAGCCATTGCCTCGTTCGGGTGGGAGATGCTTCTGGCTGCTGCCGCTGATGTCAAAAAAATAGAGAAGGTTTTTGATTCCTTCTTCCGGAGAACCCTATTTTATATCAGAGCCTGGGCCAAAACCAGTGCTGAAGCAATTATTCAGCATGATGACTTTGTTTGGAGTAGCGGCCCGTTCATGCATCCAGAAATCTACCGTAAAATTATCATTCCCCGATACGCGGAATTATGGAAGGTCCTTCACCAGGCAGGAAAAAAGGTCCTTTTCTGCTCAGATGGAACCTTCACTATGTTTATGTCTGACCTGGCTGAAGCCGGAGCTGATGGTTTTATCTTTGAGCCTTCCAATGATTTTGCCTGGGTGGTGGAAAATTTCGGACAAACTCATTGCCTGGTGGGAAGTGCGGTGGACTGCCGGGACCTAACTTTGGCCCACCGGGAAAAGATAAAACAAGATATAGAGCGCACCTTTGAACTTTTGAGCCGGTGCCGTGGAGTGATTGTCACTGTTGGTAATCATCTTCCCCCGAATATTCCCGAAGAGATGCTAGACTATTATTTCCAACATTTGTTGCCTCGGTTAAAGAAGGGAGTTTCTTCACCAGGAGGCAGTGATTGAAACCGAATATCAACGGGGTTTTCCCCCACCTAACAGTCAAGGCTGATCATCTGCCAGCCAGAACTGAAACCGGCATCGGCGCTTTAATGCCCTGGGCAAACCGGTTGTGGTTTATCACCTATGTGGCTCACAAGAAAGCTTCAGGAGCTGGGACCGGACTATTTACCATTGATGATGATTTCAATCTAAGAAAGCACCCGGCCAGCTGCGTGGGCACCTATGCCAACCGGATGGTTCACTCAGAAAGCCACCAGGTAATCATCGGTCCCCATCTCATTGACCCTGACGGTCGGGTCCGAACCTTTCCCGACCTGGTTGATATTCGGTTGGCCGCTACCTGCAGACATCTCACCGAGCCGGAAAAGAAGGTTTATTTTCTGGGAATGGAAGGAGAATTTCTGGAAGCTGAAGTTTACTCTTTGAGAGTTAAGTTTCTCTTTGACCTGAAGAAAGAATTAGGCATTACCGGTCCCCATTTTAAGGATGCCTTTACCAGCCACGGCTGGGTAGTAGTGGCTAATAATTCTTATTATCCCGCAGATTTCCAAAGGGGAGAAAGCGATGGTCGGCTGGCAGAATGGGACGGGAAAAGCTGGCATATCTTAGCCAGAACTCAGTTTAACACAGTCACCGGAAGATACAGCTCGGCACTGGGAGAAGCTATTTACGCAGTAGGCCAGGACCGGGCCTCAGCCCTTTTTTATGTCTATCTCCCAGGGACTGGCTGGAAACTTTACCGACTCCCAAAAGGAACCCATACCCAAGACCATGCCTGGACCACTGAATGGCCCAGAATAAGAGAAGTAGAAAGCGAGCGCTGGTTGATGGACGCCAGCGGTATTTTTTACGAACTGCCAGCGATGACTTACGCTGACTCTATTTGGGGAGTTGTCCCTATCTGCCGGCACCTGCGCATCATCGGCGACTTTTGCTCCTGGAATGGACTTTTGGGCCTGGCTGGAGATCAGACTACTCCGATTAATGACTCCAATCCTTTTGTCGGCCAACCTCAGGCTAATCTTTGGTTTGGGAAGACCGATGACCTGTGGCATTTTGGGGGAAAACCTGCTGGCTGGGGTGGTCCCTGGTGGGAAACAGCTGTTAAACCAGGCCAGGTTTCAGACCCGTTTTTAATGACCGGTTTTACCCCAGGCTGCCTCCACGTGAATTTCCAGGGAGGGTTAACAACCAGGCTTAGCCTGGAGGTGGACTTTCAGGGGACAGGAAATTGGCAGCCCTATACTGAGATTGAGGTGAAAAAAGGGTACGCCAGCTATGTTTTTCCCGAAGGTTTCGCCAGCCACTGGATTAGACTCATTGCCCATGCCTCTGGTACCGCTACTGCCCAGCTCTTTTATCGTTAGGTGGGCAACTACCTTTTCTCTGGGGCAAGAACATTGAATTGACAAAAGACTGGTACGCCCACTGGTCCCATTCTTCCTTTACCCCAATGCCAACTAAATCAGGGTAATTCTTGGCGATGAAGCCACCATGGGGATGAGCAAAAAGCTGAACCATCCTGCTGGCTTCGTTTTCAATTAGGACCCGGTTGCCGGTAGGTAGAACCTGTTGAATGTCAACCGGAGAAAATAAGCAGACCTTTAACTGATGCAGTTTAGCCGCCAGCCTTTCCAGCCCGTAAAGGCCTGGCTGGTCAAACTGAAAACAGCTCACACCCACCTCTGCTAGGTCATCCAGAATTTCCCAGTTATAACCGCAGGAGTGCATGATAACATCCAGCCCGGATTCTCTAGCCGTCTGGCATAATCTTCGGAAAAGAGGTTTAAAAATCTCTCGCCACATCTCTGGGCTTACCAGAAGCCTCTCTTGAGTCCCCCAATCCTCACAGAAAAAGATACCGTCACAGCCGGCCCGGGCATAATTAAGAATCATTCTTTCCAAAAGCTCGGTAACCTGATGATGAAGCCGGGTAATATTTTCTCGTTCCAGAATCAGGTCCTGAAAGTAAGTCTCCATCTTCCTTAAATAACGGCAGATGGCAAAGGGGAAACCAGGTAGTCCGGCCAGCCGGTATTTCTCTTTTTCCTCAGAAAAAATCTTGGTGGCTTCAGCGTAACGTTCCGGCGCATCCAGATCTGGCCAGGGGTATTCTTTTAACTGATTCCAGTCTTCAATCGCTGGCTTGTAAATTTCCCCTCCCCGGCTTTTCCCAATGATTCTCCTCCAGACATTTCTCCATTCATCTTCATAATACTCAAATCCTCCTTCTGACCACCTTCTTGGCTGCCATCTTCGGGAGGGGGTAACACCTGACCAACAGAAATCATTCATCCGGCCGCGATCAAAAGCCAGGCCGATTCTTTGCGGATAGCTGAAACTTAGATTTCTCTTGATAATTTCGCGCGGGGTCATCTCCATCCTTTCCCCTCTTCCGGGTATTTCAGACCAAAAAAATCAGCGTAAGCCTGATAAATTGTGAGATAATTCCTCACCGGGACAGAAGAAGTGATAGCATTGCTGGCGCAAAGAACATGCCCCCCGTTTCCCCAACCTTTCTCCAGACACTCCCTGGTCGCCAGAGCAATTTCTTCTGGCTGGCCAAAAGAAAGAAGAGTGCCGCAGTCCAAGTTGCCAAAAAAAGTAATCTTATCCCCAAACCCTTTTTTCAGTTTACCCAGGTCCATACCAGCAAAAGCGTCTATCTCCACATAGCCATCTACCTCACAGCCTATTAAAAAATCCTCTATCACCGGCCAGAGATTGCCATCGCTGGCGTTAAGCGTCCAGAAGCCATAACTGTGGGCTATCTGGCTGAGTTTTCTGACTTCTGGCACAATGTATTTCCGGTAGGCCTCCGGGGAACAAAACGGCCCCCGACTGCCGGCAAAATCACCCCCGAGACTGACCATCTCCACCCCTGCTGCCTTGTACTTTTCCAGATAAAGTTTTCCCCAGTGGGTTCGGTGAGCGTAATACCGGTAAACCAGTTCTGGAGCCAGCAGCATCGCCTCCATCAATACCGTATCCGTCCAGATTCCATGAAGGCAACCTGGCGCCAAGATAGGTAAATCCAACCCTTTCCTCGCCATTTCCTCCTTTAGGCAGTAATAGATGAAGAAAGCCTCGTCAGGCAGAGAAAAGGGGTGTTCTTCTTCCAGCTGAATTCTTTTTTCCATCTCCATCACCGGGTCTTCCAGGATTTTCCTTGCTGCTCCGGTTTTTTCCAATTGTTTCGCTGGAGGAAGGATATTTTTGGGGGCATAAATCAGGTCATGCCCAAGCTTCTCTGCCAGTTCCACCATATCCCTGGCTAACTGTCTTATTCCCTTCTCCCACCCCTGCTCCTTGATAAGTAAAACCAACCGATCACCGTAAACATATTTCCGGCCCAGGATGGCATCAGCCACCGGGGGCAGAAGAACATACTCAAAAATAGGAGTCCGATCAGGAGTCCGGTGGGTTAAAGCCGAAGTTACCCGTTGGCGGGAGGTCATTTCAACGGTATTTTCTCGTCAACCAGCCAGGCCTCACGGCGGCATTTTGGGCAAATAACCCTAAAGATATCGGTGCGGTCAACTGATTTATTCTTCAAATCCGGCCGAATCTCAGTCTCAATCCGGACAGATTGCTGGTAGAAGGTTATTAACACCGGTTGGCTGAACATCAGTGGTCCAGTTTTCTTGATGGTCCAGAGAAGATGCTTCACCGGCCCAATGATCGCCCCGCAGCGTTCGCAAATAACCAGTTCATGTTCTACTGAATGGGTGCTCTCTTTTTCATCAAAGTAGGCCAGGTGAAACTCGTTGGTCAAGCGAATCCCCTGTTTATCCACAATGCAGTTAGCCTCACACTGACCGCAGAAAATGCACCGGCTGACAAAATGGGTTAATTTCCGCCGCCGCGCTTGGAGATCATCGATTAGTTCAATCGCTCTGGAGGGACAGACAGAAGCACAGGCCCCACAGCCAACACATTTTTCAGGGTCAAATTGAGGCTTCCCCCGAAAACTTTTCATCGGCACATGGGGTTCAGCCGGGAAACGGCTGGTATAAGGGCGAGAGAAAAGGCTGGTCAGTGCTTCCCTGATCTCTCTCAGTTTTGGTTTCTTCATTGCTCTCTGTCCTCCTTCAGGAGATCGCAAACGCTTCCCTCCCAGAGGGAAATGCCGGAGAAGTGAGAGGCCCTAGCCAGGGCATGAGCCGCGGTGGGAGCGGTAATCAAAACAAAAATCAAACAGAGGATGATTTTGCCAGCAGCTGGCGTAAAACCTATTAGCACCAGCGTGCCCAAAAGAATAAGGCAGGTGCCCATTGTAACACACTTGGTGGAGGCTTGAAGCCGGTTATAGAGGTCTGGCAACCTGACCAGTCCGATGCAACCAAAAAGGTCAAAAAGGCTGCCAATGAGGATTAACGCATAGCCCCAGAGCTGTCTCATATCCGTTCTCCTTCATTCATCAAAGCCTCGCCCTTCCAGAAACTTAGCCAGAGCCAAAGTACCGATAAAGTTTAGCAGTGCCCAGGCTAAAGCAATATTGATATAGTAATCCTGGTGGGTTAAAACTGTACTCAGCGCACAAAAAGCCACAATCACAATCCCCAGAATATCCATAGCGACTGTTCGGTCAGCTGGGGTTGGTCCCCGGGAAATCCGGAATAAGCAAAGAAAACTACAGACCACCAGAATTGCGAAAATGAAAGTTATCACTCAAATATCCTTTCCAGAATGCGTTCAAAGCGTTCCACAATTAATCTGGTTGTTTCTTCTATATCCCGGCTCTGCACATTAATCCAGTGGATGTAAAGAAAACCATCATCTGTCACCTCAACACTCATCGTCCCTGGAGTAAGGGTAATGGAATTAGCCAGGGCGGTCCGGCCAGACTTACTTTTCAGTCTTGTCTTTACCTTGACGATCCCTGGCCGGATAGGTAATCGTGGGTGTAACACCCGGTAAGCCACATCAAGATTAGCCACCAGGCAAGCATAAAAGAGCACGGGCAGATAATAGATTGCCCAGAAATATCTCTGAAACCCAAGAAACTTATGGGCTGACTCTGTGAATAATTCTCCAAAGATTAGAGCCACCACCAGGCTAACACCCAGACCAACTACCATGCTTTGCCAGTTTCCTCCCTGCGGAGAAAACGGCCAGGCAAGTAAGACCCACACAATCACAGCCAGGAAGAAAAGAATAGTTTTCCTCATTGCTTTACCTGCCTAAAATGCTACCGATGTAATCAGCCGGTCCACCTAACAAAACTTCAACCACTGGCCCCCAGAAACCATTCAGTCCACCCCAGAGTATAAGACCACCCGCTAGACAAAGAGTGCTCAGCACCAACAGGGGTATTCTCATCAACAGGGGCACCTCCTGATAGAGGGCCCACTTCCCTGGTTCAAAATCCTTACCCTGACCAAAAAAAGCGTATCGCTGAATCTTAGAAAATGAGGCTAAAGTGAGTATACTTCCGATCACTGCCCATACTGCTAACCCGGCCCGCCCGGCTTGGACAGCCGCTAAGATAATTACCAGTTTACTCCAGAATCCATTGAAAGGGGGAATACCGGAGATAGAAAGAGAAGCCACCAAGGTGGAGCCAGCAGTTACTGGCATCTTCTGGCTAAGATTACCCATTTTCTCCAGCTCCCTGGTTCCAGTTTCATATTCTACGCTTCCTGAGTCCAAAAAAAGCAAGGACTTAAACAAAGAATGGTTCAGGAGATGAAAGAGTCCGCCTAGTAAACCTAAAGGAGTACCCAGGCCAATCCCGAGAACCACATAACCCATCTGGCTGATGCTGTGGTAAGCGAGAAGTCTCTTGAAATCCCATTGCCCCAGGGCTAACAGCACCCCAATCATCATAGAAATTACTCCAATAGAAGTGAACAGAGCAGACAACATCGGGGTGATACCAAAGACGTTGTAAGTTAGCCGGATAAGTACATAAATACCGATAGCCTTGATCAGGACGCCGGAAAGCATTGCGGAAATCGGAGCTGGCGCGGAAGGATGAGCATCAGGCAGCCAGGCATGGAAAGGAATCAACGCTCCCTTCACTAGGAAACCTACCAGAAGAAGAACAAAAGCAAAAGTGGTCACCCGATCAAAACCATTTTGCTGGAGCAACCAGGCGACGTGAGCCATATTCAGGGTAGCTAGCCGTCCGTAAAGGAGAGCCACCGCCAACAGAACAAAAGTAGAAGCAATACTGCCAATAACCAGATACTTGAAGGAGGCTTCCAACTCATCCGCCTCGCAACCAAAGCCTACCAGGGCATAGGAGGCTATTGAAGCTATCTCAAGAAAGACAAAAAGGTTAAAGAAATCACCAGTGAGGACAGTTCCGTTCATCCCTGCTACCATCAGCAAGAACAAAGAGTAGTAACGCAGTTTGGAGGTGTAAAGTTTCTCCAGATAATCTACCGAAAACAGCGTCGCCATAAAACTCACCAGATTGATAATCAAGAGCAAAAGAGAACTTAGGCTATCCAAGACCAGGACAATCCCCAGGGGAGCGGCCCAGCCTCCAAGGGCATAAACCCCTTCCCGACCTACAGTTTGGCCAGCCAGAATCAGGAGAACTAGAGTGGTGGCATTAGCCAGAACATCAGGTAGCCAGCGAACCTTTCGGCCAATCATCGGAATAAAGAAAGCCATGGCTAGAGGCAAGGCTACCAGATAGATGATATCGTTCATGTCTATCCCTTCAGTCTCTTCATCTCAGTTACATCAAAAGTGCCATACCTTTCGTAAAGACGGATGGCGATGGCGACCATCAGAGAAAGAATTCCCAGACCGATAACGATGGAAGTCAGAACCAACGCCTGAGGAACAGGGTCCACGGCTCTGGCCGCAAACTCCTCTAAGTTAGTCCGCCCATCAAGAATCGGCGCCTGTCCATTTTTTCTCCAGCCCTGGAGCACCAGAAACAGGTTCACGGCATACTCCATAACAACCAGCCCTAAGATAATCTTCACAATGTTTTTCTTGCAGGTAGCTCCATACAAGCCGATGAGAAAAAGAATAAAGCACATCGCGTAAATCACTCTTTTCTCCTTTTTTCGGTGGTCACCAATCTCCTTCTGCCCTTGACCTCCTGAACCCGGATTACTGCCAGAATAATAAAAATCATAAACAGGGAAGCGGCCACCTTGATACCGATAGCTACATTACATAGGGGAATGATGCCGGCGCTGAAAAGTTTAAAGTTGCCAGTCGGGACTGCTTTTTCAATAAAGTTCAAGAAAAAGATTCTGCCCCAGGCAATCCCCAACACCGCAATCAACAGGAACATAAGAGCGCCCAGGCTGTCCAGTTCCGAAGCCAGAAGTTTACCTAGCTTGCCCAAGGAACGCTCCTTGCCAAAAGCCAGGGTTAGCAAGACAAAGGTACTGGCAACAATTACCCCACCGGCAAAACCACCACCCGGACTGAGGTGCCCATAAAAAATGATATAAACTCCGTAAAGAAAGATAAAGCCTTTCAACCACCGAGCCACTGTCTGAACAATGAGACTCATCCCTGGCTGTTTATTCTGGTTCATGACTTTTTCTTCCGGCTATATACCCGTAAAATGGCTAACGCTCCCAGGATGGAAGTAAAAAGTACCGTCGCTTCTCCTAAGGTATCATACGCCCGGTAGTCTAGAATCACCGAAGCAACAATATTGGCCGCCCCGGTTTCTCTTAAACCGCCACTCAGGTAATGCCTAGCTGGAGATTCCATCATCTGAGACATGGCTGGTGTCCCGAAAGGTGGCAAGCTTAAGAAGGCAGGCAACCCTAGAAGCAAAAGAGCAAAGATCAGGGCTAACGTAGCCATCAAACCAAAGAAATCTCGGTCTCCGTCAATAGTCGTCAAATCATGGCGGATAGTCGCCCGGATGAGAATTACCAGAGAGAGAACTTCCACCACCATCTGGGTGATAGCGATATCCGGCGCGCCTACCAGCAGAAAGCAGATACTCAAAGCAAAACCTACCGCGCCGATGGAGATTACCGAAGAAAGAAGATCTGTTGTCTCCAAAGCAATCAGGGCGCCAATCACCATGAAAACCAAAAACACACTGATGATAATCTCTACCATGCCACCCCTTTAAGGAAAATACCTAAGACCACCAGGAGCCCGAAAAGAATCCAGGACAGATAAGTCCCGAGAACTCCAGAATGGGCTGCCCGGAAAATTTCGGTAATATAGCCAATTACCTGTTTACTCACCTCATAGCCATCAAAAAATTTTTTTTCTGCGCCAACAAACATCTTCTTTACGAACGGCAGTTGCTTTACCCCCTGATAAAACTCTGTCCCAGAAAAATGCATCTCCGGGGTAAGCGCCTCACCTCCGACAAAGGTTGGAGCATACCTTAGTCTCTTCAAACCGGTGACCAGATACAAAACCCACCCTAAACATAACCCCAGAACCATCAAGAGCAACGGTTGGTGTAGGGAAAGAGCTGGATGGGGCAGGCCAGTCACTGGCTGCAGTAAGGTCATCACCGGAATAGGCAGATAAAAAATGCCGAAAATTACACATAAACCAGCCAGAACCAAAATAGGCAGGCCTGAGGAAACCGGGGTTTTCTTTACCGGTCGGTCAACTTGGTGGCCTAAAAAGACAGAGTGGGCAATCTTCATAAATGAAGCCAAGGTTAAAGCACTGCCAATCATTGCCATTGTTATCCACACCACCCAGGAAGGTTCGCCACTTTGGCTGGCCTCAACCAACCCCTGATAAATCATCCACTTGGAGAAAAAACCATTCAGAGGAGGAACTCCAGAGATAGCCAACGCGGCCACCAGGAAACCAATGAAGACTACTGGCATTTTCTTGGCTAAACCTCCCAGTTCTTCCAGCTCACTGCTGCCAGCCTGATTCTCTACTGCGCCGGCGGTCAGAAAAAGGCAGCACTTGTA
>JAMWDF010000248.1 GCA_023818865.1 Candidatus Omnitrophota bacterium | reverse complement strand
TCAATGGAGGCGAAAGAAAAGGAAACCTGCGGGTCATGGCCGATGATGGGGAAAAATTTGGTGTCTGGCCAGGCACTTATGAGCTAGTTTATAATCAAGGGTGGCTGGATGAATTTTTCACTCTAATTGAAAAGCATCGGGATGTCCTTGAAACCGTAACCTTCAGCCAATATGTAGATATGTTTCCTCCCCTGGGTAAAATATATCTGCCTACAGCATCATATTCGGAAATGGAAGAGTGGGCTTTGCCGATCGAGACAGCGGAAGAATTCATCGCTCTTGAAAAAATGATCAATACAACCCAAGAGTTTGCCCAAACCGTCAAACCTTTCGTCAAGGGAGGATTCTGGCGTAATTTTTTGAGCAAGTATTCGGAAAGCAACAATCTGTACCAAAAAATGTTATGGGTCAGCAAACAGATCGAACGATGTCAGAGCAAAGAGGCGGGTTCTAATTCTCCTCCTCCAGCCTGGCTTGAGCAAGCACGGGATGAACTCTGGATGGGTCAATGCAACGATGCTTATTCAGCTATCAAGGTAGCCGGCGCCCTGAGCAAGACCTTTTCCTGCGGCCTTAATGATTTACCGCTGTCTCTAATTCTTTCTTGGTACGAGCAAAAAGCTGTTTGTATTCTTATTACGCTCCTGTCCCTGGGGGTGAAAAACATCAAGTTAGGACCAACTCTGCCGGCTTTTGTTTCTCCAGGTGTTTTGAAGATTCTCTCGGAGAAATTTGGGCTTAAGGCAATTTCTTCTCCGGAGGAGGATTTGGCAGATTCTTTCGCAGGGGAATGATGAATTATAACTTTGGTGGAGGATGAGGGATTTGAACCCTCGACACCCAGACTGCCAGCCTGGTGCTCTCCCAGCTGAGCTAATCCCCCACATTTATTTTATTTTACCTAAGAATCGGTTCTCCTGTCAACCAGCTAAATTTCAATTCGCGAGAGAAACTCAGGCAGACCTCTTCCCGCTTGGGGTAAGCAAAAGAGGTAGCCGTCGGTTTCACCTTCAGGTTTATCGCCACCAGCAGTGGTAATGTAAAGGTCTCTGTATTCTTCTCCGCCAAAGGTGAGGCTGGTTACTTTCTTGGTCGGTAAGTCAATTCTTCCAATCTCCTTTCCCTTAGGGCGATACCGAACTACACAGGAGTCGCTATACCGGGCTGACCAGAGACAGCCTTTGGCATCCACAGTCAGTCCGTCCGGAACTCCTTGTTCCTCAGGAATCTCCACCAGAGTCTGACGACCGGAGAGTTTGCTAGTGCTAGAGTCATAGTTAAACCGGTAGATAACTCTTAAGCCGGAATCAGTTAGATAAAAATATTTCAGATCTGGACTGAAGCCAATTCCATTGGAGCAAAACAGGTTTTCTATAACCTCAGTCAATTTGCCCTCAGTTGAAAGATAGTAGAGGTTTCCTGGGAGGTGATTGAAGGAAAGAGTCCCGCAGAAAACGCCCCCTGTTGGTTCAGCAATTACATCGTTGAACCGGGAGTTTTCTTCTCCCGGGATAGATTCAATAACTGGGATGAGTTTACCTTTCCCCCAGATTTTGATCCCCGGGCCATCGGCAAAAAGAAGAAGACTACCATCCGTCTGGATAGTAAAACCTCCCACCATTTCCCCTTGGCAAATTACCCTGTAACCTTTTTGGTCTGGAGAAAAAGAGTAAAGTTTCTTAAAGTTAATGTCTGTCCAGTAGAGTTCCCGGTCAAAAGGATTCCAGAGAGGGTTTTCTCCAAGATGGCAGTTTTCCCGGACAACTACCTGTAGTTTTTCCATCATCGCCTATTTTAGTCCAAGAAGAAAAACCGAACAAGGCGGTTTTTCACAGGGTACCTTTTAGTCTATAATCTTTTCTGACCATATTTTCAGGAGGGAAGATGGAAAAGAAAGTTCTCTGTGCTGGGCTTTTGGTCGGTGATTTTATCTCCAAACCTGTAGCCACCATGCCGGAAAGAGGTAAATTGACTCTGGTGGAAAAATCAGAGCTTCATGTTGGCGGATGCGCGGCCAATACTGGATTAGTTCTGAAAAGGTTGGGGGGGAAAGTAGCCATTCTGGGCAAGGTAGGTGAAGATAACCTGGGCCGTTTTATTCTTAGGATTCTCCAGGAATCTGGCATTGAAACAGAAGCGGTGAAGACAATCCCCGGGGTAACTACTTCTGGGACATCAGTCCTGGTTCATCCAGACGGCGAACGTTCTTTTATTCATTCCCTTGGTGCCAATGCTTTACTTTCTGACGAAGATTTTGAGGAAAAATACATAGAACAGTTTGCTATTCTCCATCTGGCTGGGGTATTGTTGATGCCCAGGCTGGAAGGAGAATCCCTGACCAAGGTAGTCAAGAAGGCAAAATCATTGGGAGTTACTGTTTGCTTAGATACTGCGTGGGATTCACGCGGAGTGTGGATGAAAGCCCTGAAAGGAGCCTTGAGCTACGTGGATTATTTCCTGCCCAGCATTGAAGAAGCCAGAATGATTACCGGATGTCAGACCCCTGAGGAGATAGCTCTTTATCTTCTTGATTGCGGCGTAGAGAACGTAGCGTTGAAAATGGGGGAGAAAGGTTCTTTTATCATGAACCGGCAGACCAAGAGGTATTTTCCGGTGCTACCGATTGAGGTGGTGGATACCACCGGTTCCGGGGATGGATATGTGGCAGGATTTCTGGCTGGTTTACTTCGGAATCTTCCCTTTGAATCCTGCGGGCTTCTGGGCAATCTGGCTGGGGCAAAAATTGCCACGGCTATTGGTGCCAATTCAGGAATTGCTTCCTGGGAGGATTTACTGGCTTTTGGAGAAAAGTATGGGTGTTCTCTTTAGGACAACTCTGGCGATCTTTTTTCTTGGCTGGCTGGTGGCTCTTGCTTCCGAAGAGGCTATCCAGTACACCGCTGACAGTTTGAGCGTCAGATTTACTGGCCAGGGAGAACTGCAAGGCATAGAGTTGGAAGGGAATGTCAGGATACTTTATCAGAACCTGGTTTTAAGTTGCGAGAAGGCTTTTCTTGATAGGATTGGTGGGACTATCCAGGCTGAAGGCCAAATCAAGGTGGAAACAGAAATGGGTAGTTTTCAAGCGGATTCTCTGGTTTATG
>JAMWDF010000247.1 GCA_023818865.1 Candidatus Omnitrophota bacterium | reverse complement strand
GACATTGACCTGTTGGCTGGTAAGGCGAATGGGAACTAATCCAGTCCTGAAGGTAAGCCCGAGCAGCCAGAGCATATTTTTCTTTACCAGTCGCTTTGTACTGAAGAGCCAAAGGGAAAAGGTAGCTGAATCGGTTAAGGTAGGCAGGCCATTCCTGATGCTTCAGATGCTTGCCAGACCAGTCAACCCCAGAAGTTCCGACAGTCACTGGTTCTTTCTGGAAACTTTCTCCATAGAAGAATAACTTCCCTTGAATGGCGGCTTTGGCTTCTTTTTCTACCAAGACAGTAGACCAGGACAACCGGTGTTCCCATAATTCTGGGTAAACCTGCCGCTGCCTCTGTATTTCCTGAATAACCGGGTGGACTTGTTTTCTCATAGCAATATTCTACCACTGGTTGGCTTGTCTTGCCTGGTCTGGTTATCATTTTGTTAGATTTGACAAAGTGTTTTTCGTGTATTAAATTGAGGCAATCTCATCAGGGAAAGTATGGTTCAAATAGCCAGAGGTATTTTGCTCGGTTTTGTTTTTGGCAGGTTACTCTCTGCAGAACCGTGGTGGAATTCTTCCTGGAACCGGCGGTGCCGGGTGGTTATCCCTGGAGTTGGCCAGTCAGTAAAAAACTTTCCGGTGATTATTCCTGGAAAGCAAATCAAGCTGGTGGCTGGTAACGAAAATGTTTCTCTCGGGTCTATCCGAGTGATTGCTTCCGGAAAGGAAATACCCAGCCAGGTAGATGAGTTTGATGACCAAGAACATCCGGCCTCCCAGCCCAACCATTTTCTAAACGATAACGATGAATTAGTTTTCCAGATAGACATTCCTGAAGCCGGAACAGAAGTCTGGGTTTACTGGTCAACCGAGCCTTTGCCCCCAGCAGCCTATCACTCTTCTTCCCTCATCGGGGAAGCAATGGAACCAAGCGTTTTTCAGCACGACCTGCAGATGTGGAATGACCAGGTTATTGTTGGTCTTCGGGGTCCAGCCCGAGGAGCTGACCCAAGCAAAAACTCCATAGAAAATTGGGGGGCCGGGTCTCTGGTTTGGTTAGATGTTTTCCGTTCTCCAGTCCTTCATTTCCGTGGTTCCTGGAGTTCCATCTTTCCCCTGGGAGCGATTGCTTGTCGTCCAGGTCAAGAGGCTAACCGGTGGGTAAAACCCTGGGTGCTGGTCCGCGGACCGGTGAGGTTGGCTGGAGCCACCAGACTTGATGGGACGAAGGTGAAAACTGATTCTGGAGAGATAAAGCTGGATGTCTTTCACCGGGTATGGCTTTTTGATAAAGGAGCAATGGTCTGCTTTGAGGAGTTTCTCTCTCCTCACGAAGAAGTGAAGAATTTCCGCCAGGAGTTTGCCTTCGGATTCCAGTTAACTGGAGTTGGGCAAGAAGTGCTTTACTACAGTCAGCCTGGCACCCTAAAGAGTTTCAGCGGCCAGGCGGAAGACTTACAGGCTGCCAGGGAAAATAAGATTATTGCCACTGCTTCTGGTCTGGAAGACTGGTTTGCCTGTTATTCCTTGAAAGAAAAAACCGGATATGCTTATTTTCTAGGTAAAGCTCAACCTGGAGAGAAAAGGGAGAACAGTTTTTATACCAGAATTCATGGCGCTTTCCGCTCCTCTCGTTCTTTTTCCTTAAGAAAAGGAGAACCAATGGTCAATCGGTTCTGGGTGGCTGGTTTGAGAGAGGCGACTGGAGCAGATTTTCAGGCCTTGGCAAAATTTTTTTCTGGTATTAATCTTCAGTTCGGTCTGGTGGAGAAAAAATGAGACGGTTCTTATTTCTCACCTTCTGGTTTTTGTTCACCGCTGCCTATGGTGTGGAATGGATGGTGTATCCTTACCAGATTAACAAAATCTCTGAGGAGCAGTTTGACCGGTTCTGCCGGTCTGAAGCGAAGTACCTCGGGCTCCAGTTAATGGTTAGGCCAGGGGTGCCTGATGAAGTGACAATAAAAAGAGTAAATCAGGCAGGTGCTTCCGGCAAGAAAGTTATTCTTCAGGTCTGGTTCGGTCCGGGCAAACCTTTCTCCTGGGAAAGGTACAACTTTCCCAACCTCGCCTTCAATCAGGAGATTGCGGACGAACTTTTTTCCCAGGGTATCTCTCCGCTACTTTACTCGCTTGGGCCAAAGAATATCCACGCCGTTCATCTCCTGGAGGAGACCGGGATGCAGTTTGGCTGGGATGTTGACCTGCCAGGAAGGATTGACAAAGATGATGACGGTTATGAAAATGGTAACTCCTACGATAATCCAGCCAATTTTCTTTGGCATCGGTCGTTAAGTGGGCCGGAAGTTTTGACTATCAGACGCTACAATAAAATTTTTCAAAAAGAAACCAGGCTGGACATGAGGTATTATCCAGTCTGGTCTGACCAGGAAATGGCTATTTACCAAAAATGGGTTCAGGAGAGGATGGAAGCCGGTGCCCATATTTCTTTTGCCCGTTACATTCACCGCCTTTTCCCCGGGATGCGCGTCTACGCTTTTAACAGTGGAACAGCCTTAATTCCGCAGAGTAAAGTGCTGGATGGCCACTTTCTTGACCCATACGCCAATACTCTCTGGGTTTATATGGCGTTACGGGATTGCCGAAAGGTGATGCGACCAGAGCAGGAGCTGGTGGCCATGGTTTGGGGTAACCGAGAAAAACCAGTCAATCTCCGACTGGCGCAGATGGCCGCTAGTTACCTGGCTGGCGCTGATATTCTTTCCACCTTTGGCGACAGAGAATTGGAGGTAGAACAATGGATGGAAACAGTGCGTACTTCTGTCAAACCTTTTCTGGCTCTCCCGAGGTTTCAGCACCAGCCAGGGTTTCTGGTTCTTCATGGGAAATCATTTGGTGCTACCTTGCACCACGTTTATTTCTGGATTACTGGGCTTACTCAGTTTGATACCTGTCCGGAGTGGGCAACAGAAACAATTTCTCTCAAACCTTACCAGGCAATACTTACTTGGGGCGTTTGGCGGCCGGACCTTTTGGCCTGGGTAAAAGCTGGGGGAACATTGGTTGCCGTTGTCCCGCCTGGGGAAAAGCTGACCGCCGCTGGTTTTACCCAACTTCCAGAGAAGAGAGAAAGGAAATCTTTTACCTATCAGCCAGAC
>JAMWDF010000246.1 GCA_023818865.1 Candidatus Omnitrophota bacterium | reverse complement strand
TATCTCCCGGTGTTACTTCTTTGGTGGAAACCATTCTTGGTGGATATTCCCAGGACAAGGGAAAAAAATCAGCCTTCAGAAAGAAGGCAGTTTCTCTTATAGAAAATGCGCTGGCCCAGGCTCCATCTCCGGAAAATCACCAGCTAGCTTTCTCTCTCATCCAGTGGCGCTATCGGGACGAAGAAGAAACTGAAGAAATGCTACGTCGCCAGCTGGCTGACTACCAGCGATTTGTGGTTTCTTACCCGGAAAGTAGACTGGTTACTGAGGCTCTCCAGCGACAGGCAGACATCTATAGGCAGAAACTGAAAGATTGGGCAGAGGCGGCCGAAGTTTACACCAGGTTGATAGAAGAGAAAAACCAAAAACACCTGATTCCTTCTCTGGCGACCTGCCTGGTTCAATTAGGGAACCGAGAAAAGGCGATCAGCCTTCTCCGCACCTACCTCAAAGAAAAACCCGCTGATTATTCCAGCCAGCTGCAGTTGGCCGAAACCTTACTTGAGGCTGGTCACATCGCTGAGGGGATTGCCTCACTAAGAGAACTGTTAAATTCCTCAGCTGGTCAGTACCTCAAGGAAAAAGCCAGCAAAACAATGAAGACATATCGCCAGGTGATTCCCGATAATTTCCAGTGGCCTGCTGAACTCACCCAAGCGCTTTTTATTTGTCAGAAAACCCAGAACTACTTTTTCACTAATGCGCCCTCGCTCAAACCTGGTGACCCCCTGCTTGCCCAGAGGCGAGAAAAAATATCTGTTTTCCCCTGGACAAAGGAGAGAAAGAATTTATCTCTGACTCTTTCTGTCACTTCCGATGTTTCCTTCCTTTTAACCGAACCACTGAGCTTTATTGACAAGAAGGAAAAAACCTGGACCACTTCCTGGGAAATTCAACCCCTGGGTTGCCCAGAAGTGTGGCGCAAGGAAGAAGCCTGGACTCTTCTTTTCCCCTGGAGGGAGATTACAGAGAAAAACTGCCTGGTGGAAAGGCTTTACCAACAACAGCCGGATAACACAGTGTCTTTAACAATTACAGTACTTCTTCCTGAACCAGGCCCTTGGCAGTTGGAGATACAAACAAGTCGCTGGCAGAAACTGGAAACGATAGAACCTGAGCCTCAAGAAAAATTAGGGAGTTTCATCATTTACCGAGGCCTTTCTCCGGAAACAAGACCTTTCACGGTCGTGATGAAAGGAAAGGTACCTTCTTCTATTCAATATGTCTATCCCAAACTCACTCTCACCCGGTTGGTGGAAAGCGCAGAAACCAGGGCTGAATTTCTCAACCGATGGAACTATCAACTTTCTTCAGGATTGCAGTACACTCTTGCCTTGCCTGAACAGGAAAAAATCCAGTTGACTCATCTGGTTAAACAGGAAGAGACCATTTACGAACTTGACGAAAAGGTTGAATGGCAATAAGAAAGATTTCCCTTGTCAGCTTGCTTTTCTGGACCAGCTTGGTGGCAGCGATTAGATTTGACTTTGAAGAAGCCACGGAAGGCTGGACAACACCTGACCCTAAGGCTACAGTAACCAGATCTTCTTTTTACGCGGCCAGTGGCCGGTCTTCTTTGTGCCTAACAGTGAACCAGAGCAAGGAAGGCTGGGTGCAGGTCAGTCTGCCTGAAGGCTTGGGAAACGCCCGCACGCTAATTCTCCACCTCTTTCTGCCAGAAGAAGCCATTTGGCCGGCCACAACCATCTGTTATCTCAAGGATAACAACTGGAACTGGTTTGAAAGCCAACCTTTTATTTTTAACCGCGGCGAGGAAAAAACACTCCTTTTAGACCTATCAGAGGAAAGTACCGCCTGGCAGCCGGTTGGCCACCTAAAAACCTGGGATGGCTATGTCCGCCAATCAGTGAAAGAACTGGGGCTGCGATTCTTCTTCTCTGAGTCAACCAGCCAGAGTATCTTCATTGACGCAATTGAAGCCCTGCCAGAAGAGGAAAAACCGCTCTACCTTTACAACTTCCGGGCCCCTGGTCAGGTTAGCCAGTATCAGGTAGCAGAGATAGCCTTTGACCTGCCGGTGACCGTCTCTAACCCATTTGACCCTGAGGTGATTGATATCCAGGTTACTTTTTCCTCTGGTGAGAGCCAAAAAACTATCCCTGCCTTTTTTTATCACGACTACCTCAGACTGGCTGCGCCGGAAGAAAAACTTTTTCCTTATGGAAACAGCGAATGGCGCGTGCGCTTCACTCCGGAGAAACCAGGGGAATATACCTACACCATCAGTGTGTCCTACCAGGGGAAAAAAACAATTTTCCCCGGGGGAAAACTGGTTGCCCTACCTGGAGAAAAACCTGGCTTTGTCCGCTGGGACAAAGCTGACCCAAGCTGGTTGGCTTTTGATAATGGCCAGTTTTTCTATCCCATCGGTCACACCCTGCGTTCCCCTGATGACGAGCGCAGCCCTTACACTTACGAATTCATCGCGGAAAAAGAAAGGGGTACCTACGCCTACGAAAAATACTTCCCCAAAATGAAGGAAGCTGGAGAAAACTATATCCGGATGTGGATGTCAGCCTGGTGGGCTGGCCTGGAGTGGACCCCCTCTTACGCCCCTCACTTTGGCGGACTCGGACGCTACAGCCTGGAAAATGCCTGGCGGTTGGACCGGGTACTGGAGACCGCGGAAGAAAACGGGATTTATATTCTTTTAACCCTGATCAACCATGGTCAGTTCAGCATCAGACCAGATGCAGAATGGTGGGACAACCCTTATAACATTCTTAACGGCGGGTTTCTCGCCAACCCAGACGAGTTTTTTATTGACCCAAGAGCCCACGAAATGTTCAAGAAACGCTTACGTTATATTGTCAGCCGCTGGTCATTTTCTCCCCAAATCATCTTCTGGGAGATGTGGAATGAGGTTGACCTAACCGGTTACTATGACTCCTTTAAAGTGCGACATTGGCACCAGATAATGATTCCTTACCTAAAGTCAATTGATCCGTACAACCACCTGGTAACTACTCACATCTGCCGGCGGAATGTTGATCCCCTAGTCTGGATATTGCCAGAAGTGGAAACCATCGTGGGGAATGCCTACGCCGCGGATGTGGTTAGTTCTCTTAGAGAGTATTTTCTCACCAGAAAGCC
>JAMWDF010000026.1:15170-17905 GCA_023818865.1 Candidatus Omnitrophota bacterium | reverse complement strand
AAACAGTGTCGCCATAGATTACATCCACCGCAGGGTTTTCTTGAAAGAGTTTGGTCACCAGCGCCAGGGTACCTGGAGGATAGACATCGTCAGAATTGAGAAGACTGACAAATTCTCCGCGAGTTAGACGAAGACCTTTGTTAAGAGCAAAAGTCGGACCCGGATCTGGTTCCGAGAGCCAGCGATACTCAATTGTTTGGCAGCTTACAGACCAGCGGCCAGTTAGTAGTTGAGATTGGTAGCCCTTGATAATATCAATACTGCCGTCAGTGGAGCCACCATCTATGACCAGATAATCCAAAATAAAATCACCCGCTTGGCTAAGGACACTCCTTATTGTATCCTCCAGAAAGGGAGCCTGGTTGAAGGAAATAGTGACCACGGAAAATCTTTCAGCCATTTTTCAACCGGTAAAGGGAAAAAGACGGTTCTTGAAGTAGCGGGGTTAGTGTTTTCAAAATGGCGCGGATGTTTGCTCGATTAATGTATTCTTTCTGGTCAACCAAGACGAGCAGTCGGTAACCTTTTCTTACCAGAAACCTGACCTTATGTTTATTTAATTCAGAACTGGCTAAAACGATTCCTTTCCGGTCAGCGTAATAGACATATTGGGAGTTCCAGTCGTACTCAGGGAGACAAAAAGCCACTGGTTCGTTTGAAGAACTGTAACTTTTGATAACTCTGGTAATCTCAAGAACTTCCGGCTGAAAGAAGCGGTAACGATAAGCCAAAGGAATTGAAACAACCAAGAAAAGAAAACAGAAGCAAGATAAGAATACCCTTCGTCCTTTTTCTGGAATGTAACCAGACAAAACGATTACTCCATGAGCGGCTACGATGGCAGCCACCGGACTGATCAATAACTGATAATAATGGCAGTCCTGGAGTCGAAAGATAGTGAGAAAATAAATTACAGAGGCAGCCAGCATCGCCGAGAAGAATTTATTATTTTTTAAAACAGGCAGTCTTATAGTACCCACCAAAGTAGGTATGAAACTAACTGGCGTAAAAAATTCAGGAAACAGATTGATTAGCCGAGGAACCCACATTTGCCAGCGAAAGCGATCTTCCAGAAGACCAAAATTCCAGACACGGAAAGCAGGGTCGCCCAGCGTGAGGTTTCCCTGACCGGTGGCCATGTTTATAGCGGCAGTATGAAGATACCATCGGAAAAGAATTGCCAGGGGTAATGTTAAAGAAAGTAATAGGAGCCGCCAGTTTTTAGTTCGGTGTCGGTTACTTATACATAAATAAATCACTGGCAACAAAAAGAAAGGACCGTAAATGCCTTTATGGACAAAAGCCAAGGTAGCCACAACCAATCCGCCCAGCCAAAGACCCGGACGATTAGCTAAGATGCCGGCTGAAAAGCAGTACAAAAAGATAAGTATTAGAGTGACCACCATTGGATCCATAATGAAGGTCCGATTGAAATGAAGATTGATGGGAATGCCAAGGTAAATGAAAACACTTAGGTAGGCCAATTCTAAATTCTCAGAGAATAGCCTTATCAACAAAAAGAGAAATAAAGCACCAGTGTAGCCCATTATGACAGAAACCACTCTCCCCCAGAGTTCATTTAAGCCAAAGATCCGATAAAGAGTGGCGACAACTGCCTGATAAAAAGGAAATTCAAGGATGAAAAATTTTTCCTCCCCTGGACCAAAAATATCTAGTTCGGTCTTGAGGAGATTGATTCCGTTTCTATAAAAGTTCCTGGCAATACTGGCAGTTTGGGTCTGGCGAAAAGAGTAAGTATCAAGGATCGGCTGGTTGATTTGAAAGAGATAAAAAGGAAGATAAAGCAGAAATATTAAACTCAGTCCACGGAAAGGGAAAGACAATTTTTGATTATTAAGCATGAGTTATTTGCAATAACTTCAAGGTCTTACTTTTTTCCCTTTGAGAAACTGCTTTAAAATTTTCACCAAGTACTTGACCTGTTTTTCTCCTATATCCTGGTGAATACCGAGATGAAGACCGTTTTTGCTAACGTACTCGGCTTGGGGAAAGCTTCCGGGCCGATAACCAAGAAAACGATAACCCGCGCATTCCGTGGGAATACAGCAGAAGAGGTCACGGCTATCTATTCCCTGATGAGCAAAATAGATAACCAGTTCATCACGGGTAAAATTGACACCTGGTTTGAGGATGATGGGAAAGGCGTGGGGCCCGAGTATTTCATAGGGCTGTTCCTCAATAAATAAGAAGTAATCGGAAAAGACCGAGAGGTAGCGGTGCAATAAGGAAAAATTTTCTCTTCTCCTGGAAAGATTCTTGGAGAAATATTTTATGTTTCCCAAACCGACGGCTGCTTCAATTTCATTCATCTTTGCTGAAAAACCCGCTCGTTCAAAGACAAAGCGAATGTCTCGGCCTTGCTGAAAACGGACCGGACAATATCCGTCTTTGAGGTTGATAGTACAAATGGCACACTTGCACGCTCGACCATGAGCTCTTAAGGAACGGAGAATTTCTGCCATGGCTGGGTCATTGGTGGTAACCATCCCTCCCTCAATGCTACTGACAATATGCGCCACATACAAGCTGAAGGCGCCCAGGTGCCCAATACTGCCAACCTTTTTTCCCCGGTAACTAGCCCCATGAGCTTCAGCTGCATCTTCAATCACCGCAAGATGGGACCTCCCAGCTAGATTCATGATAGAGTCCATCTCCGCGGGTTTGCCCATAAGGTGGACAGGCAAAATGGCCCTGGTTCGGTCAGTTATCTTTTC
>JAMWDF010000026.1:0-15160 GCA_023818865.1 Candidatus Omnitrophota bacterium | reverse complement strand
GGGTATGGTCAATGCTCAACGTATCCAGGGAAATATCAACAAAAACTGGGGTGAAACCTGCTTGTAAAACAGCGTTCGCCGTTCCGATAAATGTTAAAGCAGGCATAATAATTTCATCTCCCCGACTGGCCCCGTAATCATAGAGCACAGCCAGAGCCAAGGCGACAGCGTCTGTACCTGAGCTAACTGCTACTGCTTCCGAGACGCCAACTAAGCTGGCAAATGCTTTTTCAAGGGCTCTGACATATTTCCCGCTGGAGATGCGGCCGCTGGCAAGAATTTTGTTAATAAGAGCTTTTGCATCTTCTGTCACAGTTAGGGTGCCGAAGGGATAACGAGATAGTTTCATTCTTTCTCTTTGTTTCTAAAGAGTTTTACTCATATCTCGGCTATAAAAAATGATGCGACTGCCCGAATCTTCAAAGTGCACCGGAACTTCCAAAAGTCCCCTTAAAGCCTCTCTGATTTGATCTTGTGTTTCTGGGGGGCTATAAAAAGGATGAATCCGCCTCCCCCGGCTCCAAGAATTTTTCCCCCGCAGGCCCCCGCCTTGAGTGCCCGTTGATAAATTAGATCAATTCTTTCAGTAGAAATTTTGTCAGTTAGAGATTTTTTTAACTTCCAAGATTCGTGCAAGAGACGGCCAAATGCCTGCAAAGAACCGTTGCCTGCTAAAATTTTCACTGCTTCATCAACCATTGCTTGCATAGCAGTCAATTCTTTTATTTTAACTTGGCAGGCTTTTATCTGATCGGCGGCGATATCAGAGGCTATTCTGGAAATCCGGGTGAAAAAGAGCAAACACCATGATTGAAGTTCTTCTAATCTTCCAGAGCCAATAGTCACCGGCCTTACAGTGAAGTCGTTTTCCCCCCTGAACTCAATAACATTCAGTCCGCCAAAGGCTACAGAAATCTGGTCCTGACAGCCTACATTTTCGCGCAACAGGTTTTGCTCAACGTGGATGGCTGCTAATGCCAATTCCATTCTTGAAAGCATCTTACCCTGGAAAGCATAAAGACTGTTAAGCAAACCAACAGTAAAGGCTGAACTGGAACCAATACCCGCCCTGGCCGGTAAGTCGCCCTCGTGATGGATAGCTAGTCCCGTGTTAATCCCTAAGAAGCGAAGGCACTCTCTCACCGAAGGATGAAAAATTTCCTCTATTCTGTTTACGTGTTCAATGCGTGACCAAACTACTGAGTATTTGTGCTCAAAAAATGGGGGTAATTCCCGGAGAAAAATATAACAGTATTTATCAATAGTCGTTGAAAGAACCTGTCCTCCGTGTTCCCTGAACCAAGCAGGATAGTCAGTACCGCCCCCGAAAAAAGAGATACGGTAAGGTGTTCGGCTGATAATCATCTTTCTTGTCCGCTCATTGCCAGTACTGGGTCAGCTTGATTTCTTCAACGTATTTTCTTTTTATCTTTTTCTGTAATAGCCGCTGGACATGTTCTACTGCTGACTGGCCAAATTTTTCTGCCAGCATATCCTGATAGGTCTTTCTTGAAAAATAATGGTTGAAAGCAAGGTCTCTAAACTCTAATACCTGAGAAGCGGTAAGGTGCTTGGTTGGCAGGGGTAAGGTTTCATATGCCAATGGCGAGTATCCCTGCCAGGTTTCCGGCATTCTTATCTGCCGGTTAATGGCTTCGTAATAGAGCTGAGAACCTGGCCAAGCCATAGCCGTATAAAAATTAGCGTATTCACAGTTAAGTTTTTCAGCCATATCCAAGGTTGCTTGCATACTTTCCTGGTTATCTTCCGGCAAACCAAAGATATAATTAGCAATAATGTGGATGCCTGCCTTGTAAGTCATCTCCACAGCCCGGAAAATTTTATCTCTATCAAAGTTTTTCCTAACTCCCTGTCGGACCTCTTCTTGGCCTGATTCAATGCCATAACAGACCCATCTAATACCAGCTGCTTTCATTGCCTTAAGCACCTCATAGTTCACTGTATCTACCCGGGCGTAAACCCAGATATTGATTCCAGAGTTTGCTGCGGCCAGACGCTCACAGATATCAAGAACTCTCTTGGTTTTAAAGGTGAATAGGTCGTCGGTAATTCTAAGATATCTTACCTGGTAACTATTCACCAAGCAATTGAAATCTTCAATCACCCTTTCTGGGGAGCGCAGCCGAATTATCGGACGACCATAAACCGCGTTTACCACGCAGTAACTGCAACCAAAAGGACAGCCAATACTTGTGTATAGAATGCTGTAAGGACCGCGAATGCTCAAATTATCCAAACATTGCCAATTATGAGCACGATAGCGCTGCATAGGCAGAAGGTCCCAAGCAATCATTGGTAAAGAATCCAGTTCAGAAATTAAAGGAGCAGGAGGATTGTGGACTACTTTGTCATTTTGACGAAACCATAGTCCTTCAATTTCAACAGCGGAAGCTTGCCGGTTTTTTCTTAGAATAGACAGCAACTTTTCTATCGGGAGGTAAGGCTCACCTTGACAAACAAAGTCAACTTGTTCCTCTTTTAGCGTCCTTTCAGGTAAGGCAGATGGGTGCCGACCGCCCAGCAGAGTTCGGATGTTGCTTCCGGCTTCTTTAAGAAGGTGAAGCGTCTTGCTGGCATGAGACATTCTTAAGGTATGAGCGAAGATACCTACGAGAAAAGGCTTCTTTTCTATAATCCGACCGGCAGTCTCCTCTGGGGTAAGAAATTCAGCGTCCGCATCAATGATACTGACTGAAAAGCCCTTTGCTCGTAAATAAGCAGCAAGAAGGCCAATATCCAACGGCGGGGCAAAACCTGAAAACTGACTCAGACCTCCAAATGTCTCAACTCGCCCACCTGGTTTCACCAAAACTACGTCCTGGCCAGTGTTACCCATTTTACTTATTGGTTGGAGAATTCTATTCGCCGAATAATCTGAAAGCCCTTAATTAATTCGGCAATACCTTGGGCCAGTGAAATTTCAGCTTTAAAGCCAGTTTTTTCAATTTTTTCATTACTGACAATGTAATTCCTCTTGTCAATATCCTCTCCTACTTCCGCCTCAACAAAATAGAAATTTTGGACCTGCCTCTTTATTTCTTGGCATAATTCCCATTTGCTTAGATTCGCCTCACTAAGGCCGACATTGTAAACCTGGTTTTTCATCGCCTCAAAGTTGTTTAAACAATGTAGAAATGCTTTAGCTACATCTCTAACATGAACGTAATTTCGTTTAAAGTGAGCTTGGAAAAGGACGACAAAACCATCAGTGATTGCTCTATAAGTAAAATCATTTACCAGCAGGTCTAATCTCATCCTGGGGCTAATACCGAAAGCTGTAGCGAGGCGCAGACAGATACTATTCCCGGACTCCATAATTCTCTGCTCTGCTTCAACCTTAAGCTTGCCGTAAAGAGATACCGGACGCAAAGGGGTCTCCTCGGTACAGAAAATGCCGTCCTGGCCTATGCCATATCCACTGTTGGTGGTGGGAAAGATAATGATTTGTCGGGGACTGCGATAGTGGAGAAGTGTTTTAATCGCTTCCAGATTTACTGCCTTGGCCAGAAAAGGGTCCCGCTGGCAAGCCGGGGCGCCAGTAATGCAGGCTAAAGGGAAAATAACATCATGCTTCTGAATCAATTCCTTTACCAGAACTTCGTTACGGACATCACCCCGGACGATCTGGAGGGACTGATAGTGGCAGCAATCAAGAAGGGAGTATTGCTGATACATAAAGTTATCAAGCACAGTAACCAAGTATGCTTCCCTGAGCAATTTTGGCACCAGAACCGAACCGATATAACCTGCCCCTCCAGTGACTAGAATCTTAAGTCTTTCACCCACTTCTTGATCTCCATTGTAATTACTTCAGGGCTAAGCCCGCACATATTTTGGATATGATTTCTACCCCCATACTCGTAAAGGTATCTATCCTCCACCCCAAATCTCTTAACCGGCACCCTTAACTGATGGTCTGTTAACAATTCAATAATGGCGGAACCTAATCCCCCAGCTAACAAATGTTCTTCTAACGTAGCCACCCAACCAGCTTTTTTCGCTATCTCCACAAATGCTTTTTCTTGTAGAGGCTTTAACCGGAAGATATCAACGACACTAACTCTTATACCAGCCTGATGAAGCTTTCTTGCTACCTTGAGCGCTTGAGGTGCCATATTCCCTGTTGCCAGAAGACACCCGTTCTCTCCGTTAAGGAGGAAACGATAACCGCTGGATAGGTCATAATCTTTTCTGTCCACGGCTGGCAGGACCTTTCGGTCAAGGCGGACGTAACAGGGAGAGTTTAAATTGTAGGTCAGGTCGGCAAAGCGGGCCGCCATCAAACTGTCTGAGGGACAATAAATGGTCATATTGGGTAATGCTCGCATCACGCTTAAATCTTCAGTTGAATGGTGGGTCGGGCCGGAATCATCATAGCTGAATCCGGTGCCGACACCAACAATAGTTACTGCAATATTCATCAAAGCAATGTTGACTTTGATGGCCTCATAACAGCGGAGAGTAGCGAATGGCATTATAGCGTAAGTGTAGACCTTTTTCCCCGAAAGCGCTAAACCAGTTGCTATAGTGACCATTGTCTGCTCAGCAATGCCCACATTCAAAAATTGGGTGCTCAAGTCTCTTCTGAATTTATCAAGACTTGGTGCGCCCATATCAGCCGCGACCACCATAATCCTTCTGTCATTCCAGGCTAATTGGTAAAGACGGTCAAAAAAGGCATCACGCATTGTAGTTGATGTCATTTTCCCCCTTTTTCTCAGTCCTGATTATCTTTTTTAGGCAGGCGAGAGCTTCTCTAGCTTCTTTGCCTTGAGGGGCAATTCCATGCCACAGTGGTTGATTTTCCATAAAGTCAATTCCCTTACCCTTAACCGTGTTAGCAATAATTGCCAGTGGTTGATTTCGTTCACGCAAACGAAGACCGGAGAGTGCCTTGAAAATGTGAGGAAAGCTGTGACCGTCTATTGATCTGACATCCCAGCCAAAAGCTCGCCATTTCCTCTCTAAAGGATTCAGTCGAACGCAATTCTCTGTAAAATCTGTCGCACAGAGCCAGTTGCGATCGACGATGGCGACCAGATTATTCAACTCCTGATGCCCGGCGAACATAGCCGTTTCCCAAACGGACCCCTCATGGCATTCACCATCACCTAAGAGCACAAAAATTAGAAAGGGTTGGCGGTTAAGTCTGGCAGCTAAAGCCATTCCGGCTCCGATACCTAATCCATACCCCAAGGAACCTGTGGTGACTTCCACTCCTGGGACGTCATGCTGAAGATGGACTCCGAATCTACCATTTTTTTTACAAAAAGTTTTCAACCATGTTTTGGGAAAAAAACCACGGTCGCAGAGGACGGCATAAAGAATAGGACTTGCCTGACCCTTGCTTAGAATAAACCGGTCGCGATTCTCCCAACCTGGATTCTTTGGATCATGGCGGAGAATACCGCCATAATATAAAGCCACAAGCAACTCCACACAGGAAAAAGAGGAAGTTACATGACCAGTACCTGCTCCAATACACATTCTGAGAACTGTCCTTCTCAGAAGTTGAGCTTTGTGTTCTAAATGGGAAAAAGTATTCATTTATCCCCCTAGTGGTAAGAGTCCGACTCTATTCAGAAGTATTTTCCAAAATCTGCTTGCCTCATAAAGACTTTTTGCCTTTTCGTGTCCCCTCATCGCCACTGCTGTTCTTTCTTCTTGGTAATGTAAATAATATCGTGCCTTTTCCACCAAGTCCTTCTCGTTCTCAAACTCAATATAGTCTACCATAGGTTGAAACCATTTTCTTGTCTCAGGATTTTTGCTCTCCAGGAGCAATGCTGCACACAGGGTTACCTCAAAAATGCGTCCCTTAGCCTGGCAGTGAGGTAAAGGATTACTGAAATTCAACGCTATTTTTGACTGCATTAATATCCTTGCGTAATCGGTGATTGGTATTGGCTTTTCTCGTTGTCCGCCGGTTTGAAGTACTTGAAGACCTGCTTTTTCCAGGGCGGCTAAACCCTGAACTCTTTCAGGCCGATTAGCCAGACTACCAAGGAAACTGATGTTAATTGTTCTGGGAAACCCGGGATTACAGAAAATTCTCGGGTCTTGGGGAGTCCACATGGGGAGAAACCGGCTGGCTGAGTAACCAGTTTCCTTCCAGGCTGAAGTAAAATCAATGGGAATATTTAAATCAACCAGCGGTGCGATTTTGCGCATCACTTCCTGGCACCAATTCTGAGCGGAATCAAACCAGATAGCCACTATGGGTATGCCTAATTTCCTAATCCCTTTTTTTAGCTTTCGGATAGTCTTGTCTTTGAATTCCATTTACGCGATAAAATTTGGGCTCGGATCTTACTGCTCACATTTGAATAACCATAGCTTTGAGCAAATTCTTATCTTCACCGCTTAGAAATTCCCAGGATAAAATTATAAAGACGCTGGTGCATACTGCCAGATACAAAGCAGTTAGCGAAAGGCTGTACCGCCAAAGTTGAAGCAGTACCAGAAGGCCTGCTGGTATCAACGAAGTTGCCAATGCAGTTGTTATTCCGCTGATGTCCAAAGTGAAGGGAAATAGTTTTCTGCCAATAAACCAGCCGACTATAATTGCTGAAATCCGGGTTAACGTTTTGGCAGCGGCTGTTCCATTAACTCCGTATAATCTCGTTAAAAGGAAAACCAAGAGAACACTAACTAAGCACTGAGCAGTTTCCATTTTCGTCGTCTCCGCTGGTTGGCCGGCGACAAAGACAGCCCCGCCAAAGAGAACTTGATAGCCATAGAAGAGCATCCCTCCAGCGAGGATTAAAAGCAACGGTAGTCCGCTCAGGTATTTCCCCTTGCCGTAAAGGTCAAGAAGAAAATACGACAAAGCCATTAGAAAAATTACAAGGGGAATAGAAACCAAAGACACATACCGGGAAGATTTAAAGAATATTCTTTTTAGGGCCTCTGGGTTACCTTGGGATAACGCAATCATTTTGGGGAAAAGAGGTTTAAGCAGGGAATTAACATAGCTCTCTGAGTAGTCAACAAACCGTTTTACTACATAATAGGTGGCCAAAACTTCAGGCCTTAGAAAAATGCTAACCAACAAGGTGTCAATCTGGTTACCTCCATACCGAATAAATTCATTAGCATAAAAAGGGAGAGAGTAGCGAAAAAGATGCAGTTGATTTGTTATTTCGCTTCTGTTTAGAAAATATTTTCTGGTAAGGAAAACGAACCAAGTTGTTATGACAGTCTGGCCAGTAATCAAGCCAACTATGTACCCATTGACCCCTGTTGAGAGATAAAGGGCCAGGGCATACAGTCTGACTACTGTGTAGCTTAGAATTTGTCCGAGACTCATTTCGTTAAACATTTGCAAGCCGCAAAGATTATGCTGAGCTGTTTCGTAGCATTTGTTGCTAACAATTCCCCAGGCAATCAACCGAAGGACTGAACTTCCATCAGCCTTTCGGAGAAATATCTTTGCTAGAGGCTCCGCGAAGGAAAATACAGCTAAGGCAAGAAGAATGGAGGTCCCCAAGATAATTATCCAGGTGTTCTTCAAAAACCAGCCAATTTTTGAGTCTTCTCCAGAGGCAGCATACGCAGGCAGAAGTTTTCGGCTCGCCTCGTGGAAGCCAAAACTCAAGAAAACAGCTGAGAGATTGGTGATTACAGTCATTACAGCCACTACGGCCATTTCCATTTTGGTAAAAAGACGGGTTACCAGAAAGAAGTAGAAAACGCCAAAGACGATATTAATTACTTCGGCTACCCCGAGAGACAAACTGGCCCGGGCTACTTGGAATGATTCCTTGGAAGTTAGTTGGCTATCCATAGAGGTCAAGCCTGAGGTTATCTCTTGTTTAATTCTGTGATTACTCTAAGAAAATACTCTATCTTATCTAAAAACTCTCGGAGGTTGCGGACTTTTGCAGAAAAGTTCACCGATTCATGGCTGTTTTCTTCCAGTGATTGATGCTGCCTTGCCTGACTTATTGCTTGCCTCATAAGTCTTAATCTTTTTGTAATCCCTGCCTGCAATTTTTCAGCCACTATTCTCCCCAGGTCTTCATTAGCCTGGTAAAGACTTCTCGCATAGCCTTTCCGCCAAACCCGGGTGACAGCATTCCACTCTTCCAGCTTACGCAAATTAACGCTAACATTAGCTTTGCTGATTCCCAAAGCCTTAGTAATATCGCTTGGTGTCATTGGTTTAGAAGAAAAATAAAGAAGTGCGTACATCTGGCAGACGGTTCGGTTTAAGCCAAGGCTTTCGCCAACCGTTCCGGCGGTCTCAATTAATTGGTGAAGGAGACTCTCACCGTTTTTGTTCATTTTGTTCATTATCTTATAAACATTTTACCCCCTTGGAGAAAGATGTGTCAAATACTGTTTAACCTGCTTTTGGTGATAAACATATTATTGGGCCAGGAACATCTATCTGCTGGTGGGAGAATAGAGGATAGGGTTTTTCTGGGTTAGTCAGCGAAGAGATTTTAGTTCCTGAAGGAAGTTTGAAGCGCTGTTGAAATGTGGGTCAAGCTCAAGCGTCCGCTGGAGAGCCTGAATAGCTGCCTCTCTGTGTCCTAACTGCTCCAGAACACAAGCCATTAGAAAGTGAGCATCAGCGGAATTAGGTTGAAGCCGAACAAAAGTTAGGGCTTCCCGGTAGGCTTTTTTCAGGTTTCTATCAACTAAGTCTTGGGTGACATTTTTCTTGCTCAACCCGGCGAATATTTTAATGTATATGTCCGGTATTTTCGGACCCGGAATAGTATTGAAGAAATAGGCAAATAGGCCAATACCTGCCCAGAGACAGGCCAGTGCTTTCCATTTTCCTATATGGTCAAAAGTCCAGACTAAGCAATAGGCTGCAGAAACCATCAAGCAAGCTACGGCTGGTAACCGATACCGGTCAGTGATGAAAAACAGAATCACCCAGGCAATGTTGGTTAAGGTAAAGGTGAGGAAAAGGAAGTTTCTTCGCCAGTTAAAGGCAAGAAGAAATAAGCCAGCCATGCCTAACGGCACTACCAATCCGAAACGGACAAAGGCGACTTTTAGTACCGGAATAATTTGCTCAAGCAAATAGACATTAAGGTTTTGTGGCCACTCATAACTGGTAAAGAAAAGCATTGTTTTAGTAAGTTGAAGTTTCCAGAACGCCAGGCTAAGCGGTGAAAGTAAATCTCCCCGGGGATAGCAGAAAAGACCGAGAGAATCAGAACTGTTTCCGATTGCCCAGTTGACCGGACCATTGGTGCATATGGGTACAAATTGATGGCTGACTGAGAAGTTTCGCCAGGTTACCGGTAGGACCGCCAGAGAACTGAAGAGAACCACTCCGACAAAATTTCTAAGACTAATCATCAGCCTACCGGTGCTTTTTCTTTCCACTGGAACTTTTTTTTGCTGGTTGGTAGCCAATACTGTTTCGCTTTTAAAGTAGACGCTTAACACCAAACCAGCGAGTAAGAAGGGAAAATACAAAGCGATAGTTGGTTTGGCTAAGATAGCAAGGCCCAAAAGAATCCCGGTTAACACCCAAGGGAAAAATCTATTGTTCTTACTTGCCCATAGAGCCGTTGTAATAAAGCCAACATAAAACCAGGTGATTAAGCCGTCGCTCAAGAATGTACCTGAGTAAACAATAAAGGTGCGGTAAAAACAGCCTAGTCCAGCGGCAATGATACCTGTTCTGACACCGCCAATTTGCCGACCTAAAAGAAAGAGAAGATAACAGGTGAACAAGTCGAACAGTAATTGAATGAAGAGGACTGAAGCAAGATTGTCTCCAGTGAGGGTTAGTAGTAGGGCGAGAAAGTACGGGTAGAGAGGAGCCATATAAAAAGGCTGTCCATTGACATACCATGGGTGTTGTTTAATCTGATTAGCCCACAAGATGAAAGTTTTCTGGTCATGTTTATCCATTAAGTAGGGATTAAAAAATGCACTATCGCGGAAGTGGTAAAGATACACCAAGCGAATGACTGCGCCGGCTATCAACAGAATAATCAGAACTATTCTCAGCGGATGAGCCCGGGGTGGTTTATTCATTTACTGGTTCACCAGAAGTTTATAATGCTGGGCTTTTGCCACTGCGAAAATAGGCAATGGTATCAGTGACAATATCTCGGAGATTTTTCTTCGGCTGAAAACCGGTCAGGCCAGTTAATTTAGAAATATCAGGCACTCTTCGCCCCATATCCTCAAAACCTACCGGGTATACCTTTTCCGGGGGGAGAAAAATAATTTCAGATGGGCTGCAGGTTAGTTCTTTGACTAGATGCGCTAGTTGCCCAATGGTCACTTCTTCCTGGCTGCCAACATTAAAAACTTCTCCGTAGGCTTTTGCCGATGAAGCGAGTTTTTCCATCGCCGTGAGAGCATCATCAACATGAAGGAAGCAGCGGGTTTGCTGGCCATCGCCAAAGACGGTTAAGGGTTGGCCAGCCAAGGCTTGTTTGACAAATCGGGGTAGGACCATTCCATAGTGGGGACTTTGACCTGGACCAACAGTATTGAACAAACGAACTATAATCACCTTTAGTTTTTCTTCCTCTGCGTAGGCGAAGGCTAAGAATTCGTCCAAGGCTTTGGTGCAAGCGTAACTCCACCGTCTTTTTGTGGTGGTACCGATGATGATATCTGCGTCTTCGGTGAAAGGAACGGCTGTATTTTTGCCATAAATTTCCGAAGTAGAAGTCAAGAGAAGAGGCCGATGCCAGTGGGTACAACTTTTAAGGACATTGTTCGTTCCATGGACATTTACCAAGATTGACTCAATGGGATTGTCCAGGACTTTCTTTACTCCAACGACTGCGGCTAAATGGTATACGAAGTCAGAGCGCCGCACGAGTTCTTCTACTAAACTGGCATTCAAAATGGTGTCAATAAATAGTTCTACCTGGGGACGCGTTAAGAAAGAAACCACGTTGTCCAGGCTGCCGGTAGAGAGGTCATCCAGAATGGTAACATAATGCCCGTTGTTAACCAGCCGCGCCACTAGGTGCGAACCAATGAAGCCACAACCTCCAGTTACGAGAAATCTCATTCTCTCCCCTTTTGTTCTCACATTAAAATATTAAAAAAATCTCAGTTAATTGTCCAGAATCTAATAAGCGTTTTTGAAGGAGAAAAACGAACAGATAATGATGGCGATATCTAGCCACCACGACCAGTTCTGGATATAGTAAAGGTCGTAGAAAATGCGTTCCTCCGGTTCTGTATGACTGCCTCTCAAACCATGAACCTGCGCCCAGCCAGTAATGCCAGGTTTGATTCTCAGCCGCCGGGGAAAATCAGGCAACCGAAGAAAGAAGATGTCTTCGCTGGAAATTGGTCGTGGTCCGACCAGTGACATTTCGCCGCTCAAGACATTGAAAATCTGAGGTAACTCATCCAGATTATAACGGCGGAGAAAACGACCAAAAGTAGTTACTCTGGGATCATTTGTCTCGGTATAAGGGGGAGAAGTAACATACGGATACTTCATTGTTCTGAATTTGAATATACGGAAAAGCCGGCGGTTCTGACCGACTCGGGTCTGGGTAAAGAAAATGGGGCCAGGAGAATTCATCTTTATAGCCATAGCAAGAAAAGGGAGCGTTAAACAAAACAAAAGGGCGAAAATATTTCCCAGAAGGAGGTCAGTTGTTCGCTTAAGAAACCGAGCCGGCCAGCCTTCCAAAGGCAACTGAGTGGAAATTAGAAGAGGTAGACCATCAATATTTTCTATCTTCCCAGCGAACAGAAAATGGGAAAAATCAGGAAGGACATATAGGGGAATAGAAAATTCCTCGCATATTTCCTGTAACGCCCGGCTCATCTCACTTTCGGCAATGTTGGTGATAACAAAATCCGGGGGACCAGCGCTTATCCTTTTTTTCAAGGCGGATAGGTCGAATTCAGACAAGACCTGAACCGAAAGAAAAGGGTGCTGTCGCCGGAAACGCTTCAAAATTCGGGTTAAGTTTGTTTCCTCGCCAATAAAAATCACTTTCCTTTTTTCTCGCTTTCTCAGGGTAAGGTGAACAAGAAAATGGAGAATTACCAACCAACAGAAGCCCAAAAGCCCCCCAAAGGAAAGAGCCAGCCGAGAATAAGAAAACCCACGATAAAGGGCTGTTCCTGCCATTATAAAAACCATTCCCCAAAAACTGCCCTGAAGCAGATGCTCGAGATGAGAGCAGAAATTTAAGAAAAGACGGCTTTGGTATATTCCCAAGATAGAGAGAATAAATACCCAGGTAAAAGCCGCGAAAACAGCTATTTGCAAGTAAGGTTCTAATGGCGGAGTAACTTTCTCAGGAAAGATGGGGAGGTTAAATCTAAGCCAGTAAGCCAACAGGAAAGCGGAAAATATCACGACAGCATCAAGCAGGGAAAAAATTTTTCTGCTCATAGCATGCTTTAATGCCTATTACCATTTATGCCAGTTGGGAAAAAAGATGTTGGTAACTGTTCACTACATCCTCCCAACGATAGTGAATACTGACTCTTTCTCGGGCTTTTTCTCCAAGTTTTTTTGTCTCCTCAGGATGGCTTAAAACATAATTCAGTTTATTTTGAAGGTCTTCCGCACTCTGAGAGAAGAACAGGCCGGTGTCAGCGAGCACTTCTCGGTTAAAAGGAACATCAAGAGCAAGAATACAGTTACCGCAGCCCATTGCCTTAAGCAACGCTGGATTTGTTCCCCCTACTTCGTTGCCGTGGATATAAGCATAGGCATGGCAATGCAATTCCTCAATGTGACCTGAGGCGTAAACCGGTCCGATGAGGCGGATCCGAGGGTCTTTCGTTTGGAGAAGTTGTCTGACATAGGGACTATTCCAGTTGGCTCCTCCGGCAATGACCAGTAGTTTATCTGTTTTTGTCTTCTGAAAGGCAGCCACAGCCAGGTCTTGGTGATTCTCTGGCTCCAGTCGGCTGGCAATGAACAGATACTCTTTTGGTCGTAGTCCATATTGGGAGAGAATCTCTGGATTTTTTGGCCGAATGAGATGAGCCCCATAAGGGATAAACACAGTTCTTCGATGAAATCTGCGCCAGTAATAATCAGCGATTGCTTTGGCATCAGCCACTATCTCGTTGGCGATCAAACAGGAAAAAAACTCAGCCAAACGATAGTAGGCCTTAGCCAGCCTACCCCACTTTTTTCTTTTCCACTCCAGGCCGTCAACGTTAATAGCTACTTTGAACCCTAGCAGGCGCGGCAAAAGACATAGGGGACTATTGGCCGCATTAAACACGAGAATTGCATCTGGCTGCCAAGGAATGACTGAAAGGAGGCTAAAAAATGTGTGGGAAAAAGTGTCACTGATTTTTCCTGGCAGACTGGGTGGATAACACAGTTCTACCCCCTCATATTTTCGTTGCCTCTCCGGATATAAATACCGCCGGCAGCTTACTAAGACCCGGTGTCCTTTCCGGACAAGACCTAAGGCTAATTCTTCCGCGCAGGTCTCAAAGCCTCCATATTTAGCCGGGACCCCTCTGGTTCCTATTAGTGCTATTTTCATTTCAAATTCAATCTTATATCAATGTTAACACAGAAGGCGAATATAGACTAACCCCATATTTTTCACGACTAATTTGGCCGCATCAAGTTACGGGAATTTATTAGAGCTTAACTTTTTTAATCTTCTTCCGCTTAAAGAGGCCACCTGTCTAGCATAGAGATATTATAGGTAAGTGCTCTGACCTTTTACCGGAAAGATTGCTTGACTATATACGATGTTTGGTTTAGCATAAGATTGTGCGACGGATCACCTTGTCACAGTCTGCGAAAAAAAAGCTCAGGGAAAAGGGCGTCCAGCTCGTTTTTGTTTATGGCTCAGTCGTTTCCGGGCATTTTGGACCCAGGCCTGACCTGGATGTGGGAATTGTCTTAGTACCCGGGGTCCAGCCGTCTCTCGATCTCTATTCGGAACTTTATTATTTTTTTACCGAAATCCTTCCTTTCCCTGGGAAAGAACTGGACCTAGTGTTCCTTAACCAGGTCTCTCTCCCTTTGCAGCTTGAGGTGGCCTATGAGGGCAAACTCCTCTATGAACGCGAAAAAGGGGCCGCCTTTGAATACAAGGAAATGGTAACCAGGCAATACCTTGATTTTCAGCACCACCTCAAGAAATTTGACGCTGTTCTTCTGGAGGCTATCCGATGAGAAAAGTCCCGCTAAACAAGGAGGTCCTTCTGGCGCGACTGGAGGAAATTAGAAAAGACTTAGCGGAATTAAAGGTCTACCAAAAAATGGATCTTAGTGAATTCCGGACGGGTAAGAATTTTGCTATTGCAGAACATTATTTGCGGCGGGCTCTGGAGGCAGTCTTTGATATTGGGAGCCATATCCTCTCCAGAATTCCGGGCGGCCGGGCAACCACCTATAAGGAAATAGCCGATTTGCTTGGTAAGTACAGAATAGTGCCGCGGAACTTTGCCCAGAAGAAATTGGTGAGAATGGCCGGTTACCGCAACCGTCTGATTCACTTTTACCTGGAGATCAATGAAATAGAACTCCTTAAAATCATACAACGGGACTTGCCGGATGTAGAAGGATTCTGCCGGTACATTGCTGAAGTAATTTCCCGTCCGGAAAAATTTGGGTTGTTGTGTTCCTAACCGGCGTTCTTTACGTGAAGTCTCAAACCCACCTCATCTGGCCGATACCGCTTTGTCCCTGACTATCTCTATTGGCCATACTGTGAAAGCTCCCGGTAAACTTCAAGGATCTTTTCAGCCATTTTTCTGCAGGAGAATAGACGCGCCTGCCTCAACCCTTCGTTTTTCAATTTGACTCTCAATTCTTGGTTGCTCAGCAAGGCGAGTACTGCCTGAGCGATTTCTTCTATCTCAAAGGGATTAACCAGAATTCCCGCGTTTCCAACCACTTCGGGCAAGGATGAAGTATTGGAAGTAACTACCGGACATCCGCAGGCCATTGCTTCAAGTACCGGGAGACCAAAACCCTCGTAAAGCGACGGATAGACAAAAACATCAGCGAAATTATACAGCAATACCAGGTCCTCCTCCTGCAGATAGTCAGTGAATATGATGCGGTCTTCACAACCGGATTTCCGCACCTCATCAAAAATAGGGTTATACAGCCATAGCTTTTGGCCTACGATAACCAACTGGTGACTAAATGACCCGTCATTTTTTACCAGAGATACAAACGCTTGAATCAGCC
>JAMWDF010000245.1 GCA_023818865.1 Candidatus Omnitrophota bacterium | reverse complement strand
GAAGTTTTGCCCCAAGGAGATAAGGAAAAACAGATCCTTCAAGGCTTGCTCTACAGCCGCAAACGGTATAAACTGGTTGCAACCAAGGATGGACAGTATAGGATGTTTCAGGGAGAAAGTACTCTCAAAGGTGAGGATTAGGGATAGGCTGGTTTGGGTACTAATTGGTTTGGCGCGGCTGTTTTTCTAATTTTGGAAATCTGGATACTACTGAGTTCCGAGATGCTCTCCTCAATAGCCTGGGCACAGCCTTCCTCGGCGTCTTGGTCGGCTGGATAAATGCCATAATGAGGCATCAAAATGGGGAAATGGACGAGAAAGAAGGTTGCCTGGTTAATCATCGGGGCTGTAGTGGTATTGGGTTTCCTTCTGGAAATCTTAGCCAGGCCAAGAACGAAACAACTTAAAGAGGCGATTCCCTTTGCGCAGGTAGGTGAACGGAAATGTCGACAAAGGTTTCTCACCGGCAACCGCGCAGCCAGTGAGCAGATTGCCGTGATAAAAGTGGCTGGGGAAATATATGACCGGCCTGAATCCTATTATAGAAGAAGCCTGGTGGAAGAAATCATTGGGCAACTGGAGCAGGCAAAAGAAGAGACTAAGACTAAGGGTATCATCCTGAAGATTGATTCTCCTGGCGGCAGCATCATTGATGTAGAAAAGCTCTACACCAAACTAAAAGAGGTGAGCAACCACAAACCGGTGGTGGCCCTCTTGGAAAACGTGGCTGCTTCTGGTGGCTATTACTTAGCCTGCGCAGCTGAAAAGATTGTAGCGCATCCTCTGACCATAACCGGGAATATAGGCGCGGTAATGTTTCTGCCCAATTTGGGCGACCTTTTTGAGAAAAAATTAGGCATCCGGATAAAGGTCATTAAGAGTGGTCGGCACAAGGATATCGGTTCGCCGTGGAGGGAAATGAACCGGGAAGAGGAGCAGATTCTTCAAAATCTGATCAACCAAGCTTATCAAAGGTTTCTGGACATCGTGGTGAAAAACCGACATCTTTCCCCGAACCAGGTGAGTTTAATCAAAGATGGCCGGATATTTTCCGGTGAAGAAAGCAAGAACATCGGTCTGGTGGATGAGATAGGGACGCTTGATACGGCTTTGGAAATTGCCAAGAAATTAGCTAATCTGAAAGAGGCCAAAGCTGTGCAGTACTATTACCGGCCAAGCCTATTTGATCTTTTCTTCGGTTATAGAGAAAGCCGATTTTCTTTGCCAGGCGTGCCTAAAATACCGGAAGCAAGCCTACAGTATCTGTGGCTTCCGGAACAAGCAATAACTCAGTAGGTTAAGGGTTTTTCTTCAAACACTGGCCATTGGTGGCGATAACTTCTTTATACCAGTAGGCTGAATCTTTCAGGATACGTGTCTGGGTCTGATAGTCAACATAAATCAGGCCGAAACGCTGTTTATAACCTTCAGCCCACTCAAAGTTATCCATCAGTGACCAATGAAAATATCCCCGGACATCTATACCCTCTGAGATTGCTCTTTCTAACTGAAGAAGATACCGGCGGGTGAAATCTATTCTCTGGGGGTCATGAACTTTTCCATCCAGCGCCACCCAATCAACATTGGACATCCCGTTTTCCGTAATGTACAGAGGGAGTCGGTACCTCATCTGGAAAAACTTTGGTCCCCAGTACAGGGCTTCCGGGGTTACTGGCCAGGTAAAAAGGGTAATAGGTTGACCAACTGGGTTAGCCACCTCTTTTACTTCACCGGCTGGTCCGGCTGAAAGTTTCTGACCGGTATAGATATTAACGCCAAAAAAATCCAGGGGTTGGTTGATTGTCGCCATATCCCCTGATTTGATTTCTGGAAGGCAATCCTGGAATATCTTCAATCCCTCTTCTGGATACCTGCCCAAGAAAACTGGGTCCATCCACCAGGTGTTGTTCCAGATACTCCGCTCGGTCATAGAAAACATGGCTTTTTCAGCCGCGGCAATATCTTTAGGGGTTTCACTGGCTGGTATCTTCACCAGGCCTACCGGCGCAAAACCGATAAAGCATTTACCCCGAGAATAGGCGCGAAGAACCTGGACCGCTTGACCGTGGGCCAGGAGCACATGGTGGCCAATGCGCAGAATTTCTCTCCAGCCTAACCTATCACCTGGCGCATGAATGCCGTTCTGGTGGCCGGCCACAAAACACTGGGGTTCATTCAAACTCATCCAGTATTTCACCCGGCCAGAGAGGGAGTCTGTTACTATGCTGGTATACTCAGCGAACTAGCTGGGACTGTCTGGGTTGAGCCAGCCGCCTCGGCAGTAAAGATGGTAGGGATAGTCCCAGTGGAAAAGTGTCACGAAAGGTTCAATGTTAACAGAAAGAAGTCCGTCCACCAGCCGGTTGTAAAAATCAAGGCCTTTTGCATTAACCCGGCCTGTTCCTTCCGGCAGAAGGCGAGTCCAGGCCAGGGAAAAACGGTACCCTTTTAACCCAATTTGTTTCATCAGATTTAAGTCTTCCTGGTAGCGGTGATAATGGTCGCAGGCGTTATCGCCGGTGTGGTCGTTCCAGATGGTGCCGCCTTTGTGACAGAACATATCCCAGACTGAAGGGCCTTTCCCATCTTGGTCCCAGGCGCCTTCAATCTGGTAAGCGGCAGTGGCGGCTCCCCAAACAAAGTTTTTTGGAAAAGCCATATTTTCTCCTTTTTCAAGTTTTGACTTTGAGACAAAGTGAATTATTTTCCTTCTGATTGAGCCTGGCCGTCAAATTGGATCAGTATTTCTTATAGGCTGGCTACAGTGGTAAAATCTTTTCGCTGGCTAACATAGGTTGTGTCAACAATCACAGGAGGCGCAAATGGAAGACGAGGCTTCTCCGGCCCAGTCTTTAACCCCGCCTTTTCCGATTGAATACGCAAAAGTAGGTTGGCGATTTCTGGCATTAGTCTTGGACGGTCTGATTTTTCTCGTGCTGTTTCGGGCGTTAAGGATGTTTCCCCTGATTGATCGGCCGGTTTTGCCGGCCAGCGGTTCTCCGTTGGAGATCTATCAGGAAGCAATAGAAAGGGCTATCAGGCCGTTCATCTTGAAAAGCTTTCTCTATCTGGTTATCCTGACTTCGTACAAGGTTCTTCTGGTGGGCAAATACGGGGCAACATTGGGCAAGATGGCTCTTGGTCTTAAAGTGGTAAAGGAGGACGGGACACCTGTCGCCTACGGGACAGCCCTG
>JAMWDF010000244.1 GCA_023818865.1 Candidatus Omnitrophota bacterium | reverse complement strand
AGCAGGCCCTGGCTAAAGTAATCTGCAGCGAATCTATGGAATGTAAAATCGCCTCCACTCTATTTTCCCGACTACAAGCCAGATCGAGCATGAATGACCAGTTCTCCGGAAGAAACCGCCTTTTTCTCTTCCGGACCAGCTCATAAAAAATCCTCGCCAGTTGCGGCTCAGGTTCCACTGCTTGATCATCATCAGCGGCATACCGGGTGTTAAAGTGAAACCCGCCTGGTAGCCCCTCAGCCAGCAAAATGGCAACGATCTGCTCAATATTGGTCCCCGGGTGGTGGTGACCTAAGTCAATCAGCACCCCGGTTTTCTTTCCAGTACTTCTGGCTAAAGCGAAAGCGGTTCCCCAGTCAGGAATGGTTGTACTGTAAGTCCCAGGCTCAAATACTTTATACTCAATCAACAAAGTAACTGAATCGGCTAACCGTTCCCGGCAGGCTTTCAAACCTTCTCGCATTCGCTCATAAGCCAAGCTCAATTCTACTTGCCCAGGATAAAGAGACCCATCGGGAAACCACAATGTTACCAGTTGGTTACCTAGTATAGCCGCTACTTGCCCGGCCAAGATGGTTTGGTTAATTGCCTGCTTCCTGGTGGCTTCCCTCGGAGCAGTGAAACTTCCCCGATGAAAACCGGTCAGGAAAAATGTAGGACTAACTGCACCTAATTTTAATCCTCGTTTCCGGGCTGCCTGGGCTACCTTCCTGGCCAGGGCAAACTCCGGCTGAACCCCGTCAGCCGAAAAATCCCAGAGGACATGGGTACTCACTCCCCCAACCGCCCCGGTTAGCTGGTGAACAAAAGCAATATCATCCAATTTTTCTTCAATCGTTCTGGCTGCCCCTGGGGGAATATATCCTGAGAAACGACCCCCTCCAAAGCTACCGAAAGCCCAAGTAGGTAATTCAATCTGCCATCTTTCCACCGCTCTGATGGCTCTTTCTACCGCTTGGTCTCCAAATTCCTTCTTTATACTTACCAGACCGGCCTCTTCCATTTTTTTTCCTGCTGGCTCAGACGGCGCTAAGCCGGATTCTGTTAATGGTTGCCATCCATCTGGGTACCAGATCACTCTGATACTCTTGCGGTCTACCCGAGCCTTGAAGTTCCGACTATTTGCCGGAACTCGGGGCAGGGACCCTGGCTCTACTTGACCTTGCTCCAGGTGGGGTTTACCTGACTTCGGCGTTACCGCCGAATCGGTGAGCTCTTAACTCGCCTTTTCACCCTTACTTGCCACAACAAGCGGTATCTTTTCTGTGGCACTATCCAGTCTTCGCAGACTGCTCCTGTTAGGAGCCACCCTCCCTGCTGGAGTCCGGACTTTCCTCCCCGAATAGATTCCGGGGCGGCAACCTCACCGTCTGAGCCGACTGCTTCTCCTTTGAGGTATAATTCTTATTCAGCTCTCGGGTAAACTTTCTTAAGCATTCATTCGCCAGACGATCAGCCTGTTTGTTTTCTTCGCGAGGTAAATATCTCACTTGAACAGCGGTGAAAAGGCCGACCGTCTTTTTTGCTATCAGGTGTAACCTTCTCAGCCACTCATCCTTAACCTGATAATCTCCTTGGATTTGTTTTACCAGTAATTGACTATCAGTGTAAATACACACCCGCTTGTAACCAAGCCTTATTGCTTCCACCAATCCCAAAATAAAACCAAAGTATTCGGCTACATTGTTAGTAGTCACCCCGAGGAAATAAGAAAACTGGCCTCGGACTTCCCCCTCCTGGTATAGAACTCCGGCACAGGCTGCCTCGCCCGGATTACCCTTGGAAACCCCATCAATAAACACACAAAGTTCTTTCCCGTCAGCTATTTCTCCTCCCTCTTACAAGTAAAGAATCCGACTGCAGTTTTCACAGTTGACCATCTCCGTTTTTCTCTTAACTTTTTCCACTATGTAGACCGGCACAAAAACTGAACATCCGCTACAACTGGCCCGGTCCTCATTAACTTCCAGGAGACAAATAGCCACTCCGTCTTTCTTACTTTGCCGAATGCGCTCATACATATCTAACAGCCCTGAATCAATCTCTTTTTGTTTCTCCTGGCGCAGCGCTTTTTTTTCTTCAAGCAAAGCCTTCAATTGGTCTCTCCTGGTTTCTTCTGCATGTTGCTTCTTGCTTATCTCTGATTTCCGTTTTTCCAGAGTAAATAAAATTTCCTGCTCCCGATTGGCAAAATCATCTTCCTTTTCCATACTCTCTAAAACCAGGCTTTCTACTTGTGACTGCTTTTCTTTCGCTATTCGGATCTCATTCAAGACTGAAGTATATTCTTTGTTGGTTTTCACCTGATCAAGCACTTTCTGTAACCGGTTCACCTCCTCCTCAATTGCCCGAAGTTCTCCTTCCTGCTCCCTCCGGGTAATCTTCAAGCGGCTATATTCTTTGTGCAACAAGGCAAGCTGCTCTTCCTGCTTTTTCAGCTCTGCCTGCCAACCCATTATCCTGCCTGGAATGACTTCCAGTTGCGCCTCCAGATCGCTTATTTCCAGGTCTAGATGCTGGAGATTAACTAGTTTTTCAAGTTCTTCCGCGTACATATATTTTTAATGTTACTTTTCTCAACCGCCCATGTCAATCGGGTTCACCATTTTCTTGATGTTGGTACCCGCCCAGACCGCGCCTCAATTACCGAGCGTATCCCTCCCCGGGGAGTAAATTCACCTTTCACTCTAGCCCACACCGGATGGCAGGCCTTCACCACGTCCTTCAAGATTCGGTTCACTGCGTTCTCGTAGAAAATCCCCAACTGGCGATAACTCTGAATGTAAACTTTTAGCGACTTCAGCTCTATCACTAAATGGCGAGGTTGGTACTGAATTGTGATAGTTCCGAAATCAGGCTGGCCTGTTTTCGGACAGAGAGAGGTGTATTCAGGAATGACGATGGTGATTACGTAGTTAGTAAATTGATTGGCGAAGGTTTCCAGAGGAGGAAGTTTTTCCTGGAGACCCTCCCTGGCCGGGTCAGTAGGTCTTTGTTTCATTTAGCCAAATAGCCAAACCTGATTGTGAAACCTTCCAGATCACCCAAGAACGTTTCCTCTGTCACCTTAATTTCTTTGATATTCGCGCCAAGGTATCCTGACCTTACCGCTTCAAGGAATTTTGTCCAAACTTCCGTTTCACCTTCGGCCACAATTTCCACCCGACCATCACTCAGGTTTCTCACCCATCCCTGAACACCGAGTCGGTTGGCCTCCAATTTG